>JBKOXY010000360.1:0-3553 GCA_046725125.1 Pseudomonadota bacterium
GGCGACGACGCCGAGCGGCTGGCGCAGCGAGAACAGATCGATGCCGGGTCCGGCGCTCTCACTGAATTCGCCCTTCAACAGGTGCGGGATGCCGCACGCGAACTCGACCACTTCGAGTCCGCGCTGGATGTCGCCTTTGGAATCGGCGACGGTCTTGCCGTGCTCGGAGGACAAGAGCTGGGCGAGGCTGTCGAACTCCTTCTGCACGAGCTCGAGGAATCTAAACAGGACCCGCGCGCGTCGCTGCGGGTTGGTCGCGGCCCAGGCCGCCTGCGCCGCCTCGGCATTGGCAATGGCCGCCTCCACTTCCGATCTCTTGGCGAAGCTGACCTTGGCTTGCACCTCCCCGGTATTGGGGTTGAACACATCGCCGGTGCGGCCGGACGTGCCCGCGACCTTCTTGCCGCCGATGAAATGGCCGATTTCGCGCATGCGTGCCTCCCTCGGACGCTTGGCTCGCGTTGGAGAGCCATCGTTTCCCGTGTCAGATAGCGCAGCTTGCGCCGCGCGGGAAGCGGGCGGGGTGCCGACAAACAGATCAGCCGCCAACAGCGCAGCCTGAATGGGTAGGACTTACAGATAATCGCACCCGCGTTGGGATGACAGGCTGGACAGCGAATTAAATTCTGACCAGTTGGATTGTTCGGGCTAGGGAAGCCGGCGCGGAGGTCCAGAAAATCCGATTTCGGCGAGAAACGGGCGCAACAGGCGCGAGCCCGGAATCGTTGCCGATCGGCAGCAAGCCGTTGGCGCCAGCGGATCAGCGCGCCTGCGCCAGCGGCTCGGCTCGCCGGGCGGAGGGCGCGCCTGCGGTGAAATTCGGTATCACTTCGGCCGCAAACAGGCGCATGGACTCTTGCGCCGCGCCGAAATCGAGCGCGCCGAAATTGATCTGCAAAGAGGCGTGCTCGAACGCGCCGATCGATTCGACGACGCGGGCGATGATGGCCTTGATCTCGTCCGGCGTGCCGACCCAGGCGCCGCCCGAGGCGATCTGGCCGTCGAGGGTGAACGAGCGCAACCTGCGCATCGATTTGTCGTAGTCGCGATAATCTTTGGAGGTCGCGCCCCTCGCCCAATCGCCCACCGCCTCGTTGAGCGCGCGGAAATACTCCTCGAACGGCGGCCGCGCGATCTCGCGCGCAAGCCGCGCATCCTCATGACAGAACATGTGGAACGCCACCATCACCTCGCCGTCGCCGGGATGGCCGGCCGCGCGCCACGCTTTGCGATAGAGCTCGATGAGCGGCCCGATCGGACCGATCGGAATCGCCATCAGCGCATAGCCTTTGCTGCCGGCGAACTCGAACGACTCCGGCGTCTGGGTCGCCGCGATGTAGAATTTGGGGCGCGGGCGCTGCGTCGGCCGCGGCAGCGAGGTCACGTTCTCGAACGAATGGAAGCGGCCGCGGTGAGTGGCATGCTCCTGCGTCAGCAACAGTTCGATCTGTTCGAGGCCTTCGCGGAAACGCGCCTGCGATTCATCGGGCGAGATGCCGAAGCGGCGGAATTCGTGCGGCAGAAACGCGCGCGCAAATCCGACGTCGAGCCGCCCGCCCGAAATGCCATCGAGCATCGCGATTTCACCGGCGAGCTTGAACGGGTGGTTGAATACGGGCAGCACCGCGCCGGTGACGAGGCGCAACGTCTTCGTGCGCTGCGACGCGGCGGTGAGGAAAACGATCGGATTGGGGCTATAGCCGCCGTAACGGGTGAAGTAGTGCTCGACGGTGCGTGCGTGCGTAAAGCCCAATGTTTCTGCTTCTTGCGCGATCGCAAGCGACTCGGCGTAGTAATCGGCGGCGCTCTTGTCGGTGTGATCGACGGCAGGAAAAAACTGCACGCCGAATTGCATGTGGTGCCGTCCTTTCGTTCCGCTCGCGTGGAAGTGTCGGCCTGCGATGATCTGGGATGTCGAGCACTATAGGGCGACAGAGCCGACAGTCAATCGAACGCACTCATCGCCGCTAATGTTTCAATTTGCTCGCTGCTGTATCGAGAGACTCCTGCCGCTCGTCCCCGCGAAAGCGGGGACCCAGTCCTTGGCTCTGGATTCCCGCTTTCGCGGGAATGATCGGAGTTTGCTCTGCGGTCGGTAGTCTCACAGATGCGCCAACCGCTTTGTGGACGCCACGCGCCGTCGATTGACAGCGCGTGGACGTGATCTAGACTTTCGTTCGATCGCCGTCGACATGAGAAAGGTTGCGCGCCATGTCCGCCACCGCCCGGTCCGATATCAGCGAAATCCGCAAGGCATGGAAGGAGGCCAATCTCGCGCCGTTGTGGGAAAATGCGAGGGCGCATCGGCCGGCGCCGCTGCCGGAGGCAGCTTATCTGTGGTCGTGGGACAAGATCCGACCGCTGATCTCCGCCGCCATCGACGTTGCCTCGCCGGAGGTGGTCGAACGGCGGGTGTTGCAGCTCGTCCCTCCGATAGCGAAACATCAGGACGAGCAGCAGACCTCGAGGACGCTCTCTGCCAATATCCAAATTCTGTTGCCGGGCGAGAAGGCGCGTCCACACCGCCACACGATGAATGCCTTGCGTTTCGTGCTCGAGGGCTCGGGCGCGATCACGATCGTGGATGGCAAGCCTTGTCCGATGGAGGAGGGCGATCTCATCCTCACGCCCTCCTGGACCTGGCATGAGCATATCCATCAGGGCGACGCGCCGATCGTGTGGCTCGATGCGCTCGACGTGCCGTTCCAGCGATATATGGGGACGGGTGCATTCGAGCCGGGGCCGGTCGCCGACATGCCGGAGACCGTCGCCGACGCCGCCTTTGCGGTCGCCAATGTCGTGCCCGATACCAACTACGCGACCAAGGACTACTCGCCGGTGTTCCGTTATCCCTATGCGACGGCCGCGGCGGCGGTCGCCGTCGCTCCGTCCGCGCGCGATGGCTCGCGGCGCGTGCGCTACATCAATCCGCTCACCGGCGGGTCGGGGATGGCGATGATGGATTGCTTCCTGGTGCAGCTCGATCCCGACGCGATCACGCTTCCCTTCCGCACCACGGCGAACTCCGTGTGCTGCGTGGTGGAAGGCTCCGGCGAAAGCCAGGTCGGCAGCGACACCATCCGATGGAATAAGCGGGACATCTTCACATTGCCGCAGGGCAACCGGATCGTTCACAAGAGCAGCGGCGGGACGGCGCGCCTGTTCCAGGTATCCGACCGCGATATGTACGCCCGGCTCGGGCTTCTTAAGGAAGAGTACGGGAATATCTCGGCCTGACACGTTTCAAGGCGAGGTGGTGCCCCGCTGGTCGTGGGAGACGCGTGGCGCGCGCGTGGAACTTGTCTCGCCGGGGCATGTTGCCAGCGGATGACTGGTGATATAAGGCGCCGCTCGTTTTGCGGTGCGTCGGGACTGACCCTGCCCCCATGGCCCAGGTAGCGAACGAAGACACCGGGCCCGGCGCGGCCCCTTCGGTTACCGATAGCGTATGTCAGGACAAATCGAACCTCTGGGCATTGGCTCTCGGCAGCGTCGGCGTCGTCTACGGCGATATCGGCACAAGCCCCCTTTACGCGTTTCGCGTGGCGGTGGT
>JBKOXY010000233.1:0-9168 GCA_046725125.1 Pseudomonadota bacterium
CCGCCCGATCCTGCTCGCCAACGCGCGCATCCTCGACCCCTCGCGCGATCTCGACATCGACGGCGATCTCTTGATCGCCGACGGCGTGATCCGCGAGGCCAAGCGCGGCATCGGCGCCGCCGGCGTGCCGGAGGCGACCGAGATCATCGACTGCAAGGGCAAGCTCGTCGCGCCCGGCCTCGTCGACATGCGCGCCTTCGTCGGCGAGCCCGGCGCGGAATATCGCGAGACCATCGCCTCAGCGAGCCAGGCGGCGGCCGCCGGCGGCGTCACCACCATCGTGTCCCAGCCCGATACCTCGCCCGCGATCGACGATCCCGCGATCGTCGATTTCGTGCTGCGTCGGGCGCGCGACACCTCGATCGTGCACGTGCAGCCGATGGCGGCGCTGACCAAGGGCCTGCGCGGGGAGGAAATGGCCGAGATCGGCCTGCTCAAGGCGGCGGGCGCCGTTGCCTTCACCGATGGCACCAAGAGCGTGACCAACGCGCAGGTCATGCGCCGCGCGCTGACCTACGCGCGCGATTTCGACGCGCTCGTCGTGCATCACACCGAAGATCCCGACATCGTCGGCGAAGGCGTGATGAACGAAGGCGAATTCGCCGCACGGCTCGGGCTGGCCGGCGTGCCCACCGCGGCCGAGACCATCATGCTCGAGCGCGACATGCGGCTCGTCGCGCTGACCGAGAGCCGCTATCACGCGGCTTCGCTCACCTGCGGTGAGGCGCTCGACGTGCTGCGCCGCGCCAAGGACCGAGGACTCCACGTCACCGCCTCCGCGTCCATCAACCACCTCACCCTCAACGAGATCGACGTCGGGCCCTATCGCACGTTCCTCAAGCTCAGCCCGCCGCTGCGCGCGGAAGAGGATCGCGCGGCGCTGGTGGCGGCGCTGGCCTCGGGTCTGATCGACGTCGTCATGTCCGATCACAATCCGCAGGACGTGGAAACCAAACGCCTGCCGTTTGCCGAAGCATCGCCCGGTGCGATCGGGCTCGAGACCATGCTCACCGCGGGCCTGCGCCTCGTGCATTCGGGCGAGCTTGCGCTCATGACCTTGCTCAAGGCGATGTCGAGCGCGCCGGCGAAAATCTTAGGGCTCGCGGCCGGAACGCTGCAGCAAGGCAGCCCCGCGGACGTGATCGTGCTCGATCCCGACGTGCCCTGGGTGCTCGACCCCGCCGAGCTCAAATCCAAGTGCAAGAACACGCCCTTCGACGAGGCCAAGCTCGAAGGCCGCGTGCTGCGCACCATCGTCGCCGGCCGCACGGTCTACGAATACGTGTGACGCGCCTTCGTGTCTCAGGCGAAGGGTGCAGTCCAATACTCGCCGCCCTGTAAATAACAGGAAAAAATACAGGGCCATGAGCGCAACGCTCGGAAAATGAATAGGAAATCGAGAAGGCGGCGCTAAAATAACAGGACCATAACAGGGAAATAACAGGGGCCGAGGTCGCGCCTGGCGTTGACGCCAAGTTCGGCGTGCGCGCCCCGCTCCTGGGGCCAACCACCTGCAAGCGCAAATTTGGTGAATACCGAAACTTGGAAGATTCTCGTTACACGAGTCAACAAGATTCGCATGCGGGCAGTGTCTCCATTTAGGCGAGCCACGCCCGACCGCGCAGCCGGACTCCGCTCATTCCCGCGAAAGCGGGAATCCAGTGCGCAAAGTACTGAGTCCCCGCAACGGGGTCCCCGCGACGCCAGCGTCGCGGGGGGCCCCTCGCGGGGACGAGCGGAACAGCTTTCGCGGGGGGCAACGAGTGGAAGTAGAGAGTGTCCATGCCGTCATGGCCCGATCCGTCGCTGTTGCCGGCCTACGCCGCGGCGCTCGCTTTCGGCTACCTCTGCGGCTCGATCCCGTTCGGGCTCATCCTGACGCGGCTCGCCGGCACCGCGGACATCCGCGCCATCGGCTCCGGCAATATCGGCGCGACCAACGTGCTGCGCACCGGCCGCAAAGGCCTTGCCGCCGCCACGCTCATCGCCGATGCGCTCAAGGGCACGCTCGCCGTACTCATCGTCTACTACTACTACTACTACTACTACTACTACTACTACTACTACTACTACTACGGCAGCGAATACCGCTATTTCGCCCACGAGCTCGCGCTCCCGGCCGCGGCCGGCGCCTTTCTCGGCCACCTCTTCCCGGTTTGGCTCGGTTTCAAGGGCGGCAAGGGCGTCGCCACCTATATCGGCCTGCTGCTGGCGCTGGCGTGGCCGGCGGCGATCGCCTTCTGCCTCATTTGGCTCGCGGTGGCCGCGCTCACCCGTTACTCCTCGCTCGCCGCGCTGGTTGCCAGCGCGGCGACGCCATTCGCGCTGTGGCTCATCGGCGATCGGCCGGAGACGGTGCTGTTCACGCTGCTGACGCTATTGCTGTGGATCATGCACCGCGCCAACATCGCGCGGCTCGTCAACGGCACCGAGGGCAAGATCGGCGCATCCTCGGGCACGTGACGTCTCAGACCTCGGACGGCGTAGACCGAGACGCCGTTCATATCGAGCGATGCTCGCTTTCTCGAAATTGCCCCGTTCACACAGCGAGCGTTCGCGCTATGCTCCCCCGTGTTGGGTGGAGCTGACCTTCTCATTCCGGTCGCGGGCAACGACAGGTCGCACGCTCATGATCAAGCGCCGTAAGAAGCGGACATCTGCGGCGGCGCCGCGTCGTCGGCGGTCTCCCTCGCCTCGCTCGCGCCAGACGCGAGCCTCACAATCCGAAAACAAGCCCGCTTCGCCCGTGGGGAGTCCTTCCGTCGTCGTGGTGATGGGAGTCTCGGGCTGCGGCAAGAGCACGATTGCGTCGATGCTCGCCCACCGGCTGAACTGGATCTTCGAGGAGGGCGACTGGTTCCACCCGCCGTCCAACGTCGAGAAGATGCACAACGGCGTGCCGCTCACCGATGAGGACCGCTGGCCCTGGCTGCACGGCATTGCCGCCTGGATCGACGCGACCCGGCGCGTCGGCAATCATGGCACCGTCGCTTGCTCGGCGCTCAAACGTGCCTATCGCGATATCCTGGTCGGCGAGCGCCCCGACGTGCGCATCGTTTATCTCAAGGGCGAGCGCGACCTGATCGCGCGTCGGCTGGCGGCACGCGACGGGCATTTCATGCCGCCCTCGCTGCTCGAGAGCCAATTCGCGACCCTCGAAGAGCCGCAGCCGGACGAACATCCGATCGTGGTTTCGATCGTTCAGCATCCGCGCGAGATCGTCGAGGAGATCGTGAGAAGGCTCGGCAAAGGTGCGGCCCTATCTCCGCCGGGAATTGGTGCCGCAGGCCGGCGCTCATAGCGGTTACCGAGGAGTCCGTGAAAGTAGAGGTGTCGTCATGGCGAAAAAGCGAATCGGCATCCTCACGGGTGGCGGCGACGTCCCAGGCCTCAACTCGGTCATAAAAACCGTCACCTACCGCAGCAGCGAGAACGATATCGAGGTCGTCGGTCTCCGTCGCGGCTGGGAGGCGCTGACGAACCTCAACCTCGAGGATCCGAATAGCCGGCGGCGCTACGTGATGGCGCTCGACCGCGAGAACACGCGCACCATCGACCGGCGCGGCGGGACCGTGCTGCACTCGAGCCGCACCAACCCGGCCAAAATGGCGAAGCTGCCCGATCACCTCGCCGGCAAGGACTTTCCGCTCTCCGGGAGTAGTCGAGGTGTCGTCGCCAACACGTGGGACGTCTCCAAGCAAGTGCTGGCGAACCTCTCGGCGCTGGGCATCGAGCATCTCATCGCCATCGGCGGTGACGACACGCTCGGCTACGCGGCCAAGCTCAATGAACTCGGCGTCAAGATCATTGCCATTCCGAAGACGATGGATAACGACGTTCACAACACCGAGTACTGCATCGGCTTCTCGACCGCGATCACCCGCGCCAGCGACGCCATCCAGCGCCAGCGGACCACCGTCGCCTCGCACGAGCGGATCGGCATTTTCCGCGTCTTCGGCCGCGATGCCGGCTTTACGGCGCTCTACACGGCGTACGCCACCTCGATCCGCTGTGTCGTCCCCGAATACAAGGTCAATCTCGACAAGCTCATCAGGTTGCTCATCGAGGAGAAGCGCGCAAACCCCAGCAACTATGCGCTGGTTTTGCTCAGCGAGGGCGCCGAGTGGGAGGGCTATCAAGTGCGCGAATATGGCGAACCCGATGCGTACGGGCACCGTAAGAAGGCAAGCGTCGCCGAGTCGCTGGCCGACGAGATCAAGCGGCGCACCGGCGAGGAGACGATGACGTCCGACCTCACTTACGATCTGCGCTCGGGCGACCCGGACTTCGTCGACAAGCTGGTGGGCCTGACGTTCGGCAACATGGCCTACGACGCCATGCTGGAGGGTAAGACCGGCCTTATGTCGGCGCTGGTGAAGGGCTGCTACGAGCTGGTGCCCATCCCTGATCCCAAGCTCGGGCCGCGCAAGCTGGATGTCGCCACCATGTACAATACGGAGCGATACCGTCCCATGTACGCCAACAAGCGGGGGATGCCGGTCTTCCTACAGCGCGCGTCGTAGGCCAGCCATCGCAACTCCCCTGCAAGCTCACGCCAAGTGGGCGTCAAAACCCGCCGCACCGTGCCTGACACCCGTCGTTTCGTCGCCTATCGGTCGCAAAGGTTGGTGGGACCAATAATGAACCCGGCGATGTCTTGCTCGACCGGCGTGCATTCTTGTCTTGTGCCAGGAGACGACTGAACTGTCGGAGCTCCGATAACTCTTATGGTTGGACTGGGGGGAGGGAAAAAAGGTTGAAACGGCTGGGTTTGCCGGCTGGCCGAGTTCGTGGAGGCCGCCGACGATCCCGCTTGCTGAGCGGATCCTGAGGAAGGACCGAGCAACAAGACCGTGGACGAGATCGCGAGCACGGCGACTGGGCACTTCATCTTGGTCTTCTCCATTTCGGCTGCTCAAGTCGAGGCTACGCCGTTATTGCAGCTCGTTCAATTGCGCACCTGGCCATGTTGCCCGTGGTCCGCAGATAAAGTACGCCGAGGCGAATTCTCCATCCGAAGCGGATCATCCCGTGGGCAAAGGCAGCGACGGCGTGCGGCTGAGCGAGGAGCAGCGGCTCGATTGGCTTTGCCTCATCCGCAGCGACAATGTCGGCCCGCGCACCTTCCGCGCGCTGGTCAACCACTACGGCGGCGCACGCGCCGCGCTGGCGGCGCTGCCTGATCTCGCCCGCCGCGGCGGCGCGAGCCGCGCCACCCGCGTCCATTCCCGCCAAGACGCCGAGCGGGAGCTCAAGGCGGCGAAAGCCCTCGGCGTCACCTTCGTGGCGCTTGGGGAGCCCGATTATCCGTGCCGGTTGCAGATGATCGACGACGCCCCGCCGCTTCTTGCCGTGCGCGGCCAAACCGCCGTGCTGCATCTGCCGGCGGTCGCGGTCGTCGGCGCGCGCAATGCCTCGGCCGCGGGCCTGCGTTTCGCCGAGCGGCTGGCGCGCGATCTCGGCGCCGCGGACTTCGCCGTCGTCTCCGGCCTCGCCCGCGGCATCGACGCCGCCGCCCATCGCGCAAGCCTGGCCACCGGCACGATCGCCGTGCTCGCGGGCGGCCACGATCATGTCTATCCGCGCGAGCACGTCGACCTCGCCGACGCCATCCTAGCGCAAGGCGCCTTGGTCTCGGAAATGCCGTTCGGCCACGAGCCCCGCGCCCGCGATTTCCCCCGCCGCAACCGGCTCATTTCCGGGCTGTGCGCCGGCATCGTGGTGGTGGAGGCGGCCAAGCGCTCAGGCTCGCTGATCACCGCCCGCTTCGCGCTCGAACAGAGCCGCGAGGTGTTCGCGGTGCCGGGCTCGCCGCTCGACCCGCGCGCGGAAGGGACGAACGACCTCATCAAGCAGGGCGCGACGCTGGTGACGGACGCGGCCGACGTGATCGCGGTGCTGCGCCCGATCCTGGGCAAGCCGATCGAATTGCGCGCCGAGGAGCCGGAAGCCCGTTCCGGGCCGGGCGCCGAGCCGGGCGCCGGCGAGC
The DNA here is from genome assembly GCA_046725125.1 of Pseudomonadota bacterium. Lineage (GTDB taxonomy): Bacteria > Pseudomonadota > Alphaproteobacteria > Rhizobiales > Xanthobacteraceae > VAZQ01. The sequence continues at coordinate 5,990 of JBKOXY010000233.1, forward strand.
GCGCGCGTATCGTCGGATTGCTCGGACCGACGCCGGTGCCGATCGACGATCTCGTTCGGTTGTCCGGAAGTTCGCCCGCGATCGTGCGCGTGGTGCTGCTGGAGCTCGAACTGGCGGGACGGCTCGAACGCCACGGCGGCGCCCTGGTGTCGCTGCTGTAGGCGACGCGGCCGCCGAAATTTCAGCGCCTGAGGTAACGCAAAATACGCAGGCAGCCTCTTGCGACTCAGATGTCGCTGAAAGGCGTCCGATCTTCGTCGGTCCTGACCGGCACCACGCTTGGCGCAAGCCCCATGGCTCTCAGCGATGCCACCATCGCGACATACCAGATGATCCACATAGCCCAATCCCCCCGATGAACCCGCAGCTGCAGGTTCCACGGTGGAACTGTTGGCGCCAAGAGCGGTGGAATTGGGACTTGTGCTATCGGTGTAGATGGAAATCCTTGAAGTGTGACCTTCCGGCAACGTTAGCGACGTCGGCCGCGCTGGTGCGAAGGTTCGCGAAAAAAGCGAAGGAACGCGCGCCTTGCGGACAATTCGGCTGGGCGTCCAAGATCGTTAATGAGTTGGCTTGAATATCGCCGACTTCTCCTGATCCATAATCTTGGCGTCTGCCTGCAAGCTATTTATCTGGCTTCATAAAACTTCTGCAGCGAGCAAGGACCTTGAGGCCCGCGCGGCCGCTGTCCCGCACGGCTCCAGCGCCGCCGAACCCGGTCCCTCGGTTTGACAGGGAGGGTTGACATCCCCATGTTTCGCCGCGACAACCGCGGCCGATTCCGCGCTGCCGGCGCCCCGGGCCTCCCTCTAACTTATTGGAATTGCATGAACATCGTTGTTGTCGAGTCCCCGGCCAAGGCGAAAACGATCAACCGTTACCTTGGCTCCGGCTACGAGGTATTGGCCTCGTTCGGGCACGTGCGGGACCTCCCGGCCAAGGATGGATCGGTCGATCCCGAGCACAATTTCCGCATGATCTGGGAGGTCGACGACAAGTCCCAAAAGCGCCTCAACGACATTGCCCGCGCCCTCAAGGGGGCCAACAAGCTCATCCTGGCCACCGACCCCGATCGCGAAGGCGAGGCGATTTCCTGGCACGTGCTCGAAGTCATGAAGGAGAAGCACGCGCTCAAGAAGCAGGCGGTCGAGCGGGTGGTGTTCAACGCCATTACCAAGCAGGCGGTGCTCGACGCCATGAAGCACCCGCGCAAGATCGATGGCGCGTTGGTCGACGCCTACCTCGCCCGCCGCGCGCTCGACTACCTCGTGGGGTTCACGCTCTCGCCGGTGCTGTGGCGCAAGCTCCCCGGCGCGCGCTCCGCCGGCCGGGTGCAATCGGTGGCGCTGCGCCTCGTCTGCGACCGCGAACTCGAAATCGAAAAATTCGTCCCGCGCGAATACTGGTCGCTGGTGGCGACCCTCGCCACGCCGCGCGGAGAGGAGTTCGAGGCGCGCCTCATTGGCGCCGACGGCCAAAAAATCCAGCGGCTCGACGTCGGCACCCCCGCCGAGGCCGAGGCCTTCAAGCGGGCCTTGGAGAGCGCCGCGTTCACGGTGGCCAATGTCGAGGCCAAGCCCGCCAAGCGCAACCCGCCACCGCCGTTCACCACCTCGACGCTGCAGCAGGAAGCAAGCCGCAAGCTCGGCTTTGCACCCGCCCATACCATGCGCGTCGCGCAGCGGCTCTACGAAGGCGTCGACGTCGACGGCGAGACCATCGGCCTCATTACCTACATGCGCACCGACGGCGTCGACGTCGCGGAGGAGGCGCTCGCCGCCGCCCGCCGCCTGATAGGCGCCGATTACGGCCGGGACTATGTGCCGGCCTCGCCGCGCCAGTACCAGACCAAGGCAAAAAACGCGCAAGAGGCGCACGAGGCGATCCGGCCGACCGAAGTCGGGCGGCGCCCGCGGGAGATGAAATCGTTTCTCGATCACGACCAGGCGAGGCTCTACGAGCTGATCTGGCTGCGCATGATGGCGAGCCAGATGGAATCCGCCGAGCTCGAGCGCACCACCGCGGATATCACAGCCAACGCCGCGGGCCGCGTCATCGATCTGCGCGCCACCGGCACGGTGGTGAAGTTCGACGGCTTCCTCACGCTCTATCAGGAGGGCGAGGACGACATCGTGGCCGACGAGGAGGGCCGCCGTCTCCCCGAGATGAGCGCGGGCGAAAGCCTCAGCAGGCGCAAGATCGATGCCAGCCAGCATTTCACCGAGCCGCCGCCGCGCTACTCGGAAGCGTCGCTGGTCAAACGCATGGAGGAGCTCGGCATCGGCCGGCCCTCGACCTACGCCTCGATCCTGCAGGTGCTCAAGGACCGCGGCTACGTGCGCATCGAGAAGAAACGGCTGGTGCCCGAGGACAAAGGGCGAGTGCTGACCGCATTCCTCGAAAGCTTCTTCGCCCGCTACGTGGAATACGATTTCACCGCCGGACTCGAGGAGCAGCTCGATCGCATCTCCAACAACGAGATGGCTTGGCGCGATCTGCTGCGGGATTTCTGGCGTGAATTCACCGCCGCCGTGGGCGACATCAAGGAGCTCCGCGTCGCCCAGGTCATCGACGCGCTCGACGAGATGCTGGCGCCGCATCTGTTTCCGCCGCGCGCGGACGGCGCCGATCCGCGCAAATGCCCGAATTGCGAAACCGGCCGGCTCTCGCTCAAGCTCGGCAAGTTCGGCGGTTTCATCGGCTGCACCAATTATCCCGAGTGCCGCTATACGCGCCAGTTCGCGCCCGGGAACGGCGCCAACGGCGGACCCGACGGCGGCATGAAAAAGCTCGGCGAGGACCCGGTGAGCGGCCTCGAAGTGACGCTGCGCTCGGGTCGCTTCGGGCCGTACGTCCAGCTCGGCGAAGCAACGGAAGGCGAGAAGCCCAAGCGCGCCGGCCTGCCGAAAGGCCTCTCCGCCGACGACGTCGATCTCGATCGCGCGCTTGGGCTGCTTTCGCTCCCGCGCGAGATCGGCAAGCATCCCGACGACGGCGAACCGATCGTTGCCGGCGTCGGTCGCTTCGGGCCCTACGTGCAGCACGGCAAGACCTACGCCAATCTGACGACGGGCGACGACGTGCTCACCGTCGGGCTCAACCGCGCGGTGACGCTGATCGAAGAGAAGCGCGCCAAGCGCGCGCACAAGGGCCGCCGCGGCGCCGATCCCGGCCGGGCG
>JBKOXY010000492.1:0-6590 GCA_046725125.1 Pseudomonadota bacterium
AAATCGGTTCCCGAGCAGCTCTACGAGGCGGCGGCGATCGACGGCGCCAATTGGTGGCAGCGCATGTGGTACGTGACGCTGCCCATGATGCGCAACATCATGGCCATCACCGCGCTGTTTTCCCTGATCGTGACCTTCGCCAATTTCGACATCGTGCGCATCCTCACCGCGGGCGGGCCGATCGATCGCACCCATGTGTTCGCCACCTGGGCGTTCTGGATCGGCATTCAGGGCAACGACATTCCACTCGGCGCCAGCGTCTCGCTGTTCATGGTGCCGATCCTCACCGTCGCGGCGGTGTTCATCCTGCGCGACATCCATCGCCGCGCGAACGAAATGTCATGACCGCGGCAGCCATCACCACCGCCGACGCGCCCGCGCGCAAGCGCAGATACGGCAGCATGAGCCGGGACCGGCGATGGGCGCTGCGCTGGTCGTACTTCTTCCTTACCGTGTTCGCGATCTTCTTTCTGATGCCGCCGGTCTACATGCTGATCACGTCGCTCAAGACCAGCGCGGAGATTTCGGCCGCGACCAATCCGTGGTGGGTCTACCATCCGACGCTCGGCAATTACATCGAGCTCTTGACCTCGGGTCAGTACCTGACCTTCTTCCGCAACTCCGCGCTGGTCTCGGTCATCGTCGTGGCGATCACCATGCTGATCAGCGTGCCCGCCGCGTTCGCGCTGTCGCGCATGCGCTTTTGGGGCTCGGTTACGCTCGCGACCGGGATCTTCCTCACCTATCTGATCCCGGAAACGCTGCTGTTCATCCCGCTGTTCAAGATGTTTGCGCTGGTCAACGAGTACACCGGCGTCCAGCTGATTAACCGCTGGTGGGTGCTGCTGCTGCTCTATCCGACGCTGACGGTGCCGTTCTGCACCTGGATCATGATCGGATATTTCGCCTCGATCCCCAAGGAGCTGGACGAGGCGGCGCTGATGGACGGCGCGAACTATCGGCAGATTCTCACGCGCGTGTTCATACCCGTTGCGCTGCCGGGCCTCATCGCCGCGACCATTTTCGCCTTCACCGTGTCCTGGGCGCAGTTTCTTTATCCCCTCGCTTTCACCACCTCGGCCGACCAACTGGTGCTGCCGGTCGGCATCGTCACGTCGCTGATCAAAGGCGACGTGTTCAACTGGGGTCAGATCATGACCGGCGCTCTGCTCGGCGCGGCCCCGCCGCTGATCATCTATGCCTTCCTCATGGACTACTACATCGCCGGGCTGACCGCCGGCGCCACCAAGGGCTAGAGGCTCTCGCCATGGCGCAAGTCTCGCTCCGCAAGTTGGTCAAGTGCTTCGACGATACCGAGGCGGTACGCGGCATCGATCTCGACATCGCCGACAAGGAATTCGTGGTGCTGGTCGGCCCCTCCGGCTGCGGCAAGACCACGACGCTGCGGATGATCGCCGGGCTCGAAGAAATCAGCGCCGGCGAGATCGCGGTCGACGGCGAGGTGGTCAACGACGTACCGCCGAAGGACCGCGACATGGCCATGGTGTTTCAGAACTACGCGCTCTACCCGCACATGACCGTGTACGAGAACATGTCGTTCGGGTTGCGGCTCAAGCGCTACCCGAAGGACGAGATCGCGCGCCGGGTGCAGGAGGCCGCCCGCATCCTCGACATCACCGAGCTGCTCGAGCGCAAGCCGCGGCAGCTCTCCGGCGGACAGCGCCAGCGCGTGGCCATGGGCCGAGCGATCGTGCGCAACCCGAAGGTGTTTCTGTTCGACGAGCCGCTGTCCAACCTCGATGCCAAGCTGCGCGTGCAGATGCGGATCGAGATCAAGCGTGTGCACCAGAAGGTGCGCACCACCACCGTGTACGTCACCCACGACCAGGTCGAGGCGATGACGCTCGCGGACCGGGTGGTGGTGATGAACCGCGGCCGCATCGAGCAGATCGGGACGCCCAACGATCTCTATCACGCCCCCATGACGCGGTTCGTCGCCGGCTTCATCGGCTCGCCGGCGATGAATTTCCTTCCCTGCCGGCTGGAGGAGGCCGGTGGCGCTTTGCGCGTGCGCCTGAGCGATGACATCGTGTTGCCGGTGCCGCCATCGCGCGCCGGGCACTACCGCTCCCACGCGGGACGCCCTGGCCTGACCTTCGGCCTGCGCCCGGAACATTTGACGGAGGTCAAGCCCAACGGCGAGGCGCAGCCCGCCACGATCGACGCCGCGATAGAGGTCACCGAGCCGCTGGGCATGGAGACGCTGGTGTTCTTCCGCGTCAACGGGATCGACGTGTGCGGGCGCGTGAGTCCGAATGCCGGTGCGCGCGAAGGCGTGCGCATGCGGCTCGCCGCAAGCCTCGACCACATGCACCTGATCGACGACGCGACCGGATGCGTGCTTTGAGGGCGTGAAGTCGTAAAGGCGCCGCCCGGCATGCGCCGGCCGATGGGATGCGACCCCACCCCGACGGTTCTATATCTGTTCGCTCTTGAAAATCCTCGCCGTCAGAGCAATTCCTCGAACGCCGAGCGACTATGGGCTCGGCGCGGCGCCGGCGCCCCGGGCGAGTTGAGCCCGCGCCGGCTCGCGCCATCGTTCGATGTTCGAGGGGAATTTACCTGCCATGACCGTCATTGATGAGACCCGTCACGAAAGCCGCGCGTTCGAGGCCGATGTTGCCAAGCTCCTCAACCTGATCGTCCATTCGGTCTATTCCGACAAGGAGGTCTTCGTCCGCGAGCTGATTTCGAACGCCGCCGACGCCTGCGAAAAGCTGCGTTACGAAGCGATCGCCAGCCCTGACCTGCTCGGCGATGACCCGACGCTGCGCATCACACTCCTGATCGATGCCGACAACAAATGCCTCACGGTCGAAGACAATGGCATCGGCATGAGCCGCGAGGAAATGGTGCAGGGGCTCGGAACCATCGCGCATTCCGGGACCAAGGCATTCCTCGATCGCATCGAAGCCGCCCAGAGCGGGGAAGGCGCCACGTTGATCGGCCAGTTCGGCGTGGGCTTCTACTCGGCGTTCATGGTTGCCGATCGCGTCGACGTCTTCTCCCGTCGTGCCGCTAGCGAGGAAGCGTGGCAGTGGTCTTCCGACGGCAAGGGCACGTTTTCAGTCTCGCCGGCAGCACTTGATGGCGCTCCGCGCCGCGGCACCCGCGTGGTCCTCCATCTCATGGACGACGCCAAGCTTTACACCGAACGCTTCCGGCTCGAGCGCATCGTAAGGACGCAATCCGGGCACGTGCCGGTTCCGATTGCGATCGTCGAGAAACCCGGTGCAGAGCCGTCCGAGCTCGCCGACGGGGCGGCGCTTTGGGCCAAGCCGAAATCCGATATCTCGACCGCGGATTATACCGACTTCTATCGCAGCCTCGCCGGGCAGCTCGATGAGCCCGACGTTACGATCCATTTCCGTGCCGAGGGTCGGCACGAATATACCGCGCTCGCGTTTATTCCCGGCTCGCGGCCTTTCGACCTGTTCGACGTCGATCGCAAAGGTCGCATCAAGCTTTATGTCAAGCGCGTCTTCATCACGGACGAAGCGGAGATATTGCCGCGCTATTTGCGCTTTGTGCGCGGGCTCGTGGACACGGCCGACCTGCCGCTCAACATCTCGCGTGAGATGATCCAGGAAAGTCCTATCCTGACGGCGATCAGGAAGGGCGTGACGAGCCGCGTGCTGGGCGATCTCGACAAGCTCGCGGAGAAAGAGCCTGAGACCTACGCCAAGATTTGGGACAATTTCGGCGCCGTGCTGAAGGAAGGAATCTACGGCGATTTCGAGCGTCGAGACGCGCTGCTTGCGCTGTGCCGCTTCAAGACAACCAGCTCGGCGGGCGCATGGCGAAGTCTCAAAGACTACATCGCGTCGCTCAAAGAGAACCAGACCGCGATCTACTATCTCGCGGGTGACGATATCGCTCGCCTCGAAGCCTCGCCCCATCTGGAGGGCTTCCGTGCACGCGGCGTCGAGGTGCTTCTACTTGCCGATCCGATCGACAGCTTCTGGGTGACTTCAGCCCCGTCGTTTGAAGGCAAGCCCTTCAAATCGGTCACGCAAGGGGGAGCGGATTTGGCGCTCATCCCGCGCCTCGACGCCAAGGATGAACCCGCTCCCGAGATGGATAAGACGGTCACGGATTTGCTTGCTTTGATCAAGGACACGCTGGGCGAGGCGGTGTCGGATGTTCGCGCCTCAGACCGGCTGACCGATAGCGCGGTCTGCCTGGTTGCTCCCGAACACGGCCCCGACCGTCAGTTGGAGAAGCTGCTCGCCGGTACCGGGCGGATCAAGAGCACTGCGAAGCCGATCTTGGAAATTAACCCGCGTCACGACATTGTCGTGGCGCTCGCTACGTTGGGCGATGACGAGTTGGCCTTCAAGCGGGATGCCGCGCACCTGCTGTTCGATGAAGCGCGCGTGCTCGACGGCGACCGCCCGGCGGATGCACGGATGTTCTGCGAGAGATTGGCGCGGGTCCTGACGCGGAGCCTCGGCAAGAAGACTGCCTGACCGCAGTACCGAGCTGAAACGAGACGCGTTCCACCAGCCAGGCATCCTCTTCTGCGCCTTCACCGCGCCGACCGCTAGCGCGCGTTGGCCACCTCCGCGACCAGGGCCGCCACGCGCGCGCCGAACGCCTTCGTCCCCAGCGGCCCGCCGAGGTCGCGCGTGCGCCATTGCGGGCTCGCGATCGCGCGATCTAGCGCGTCCTCGATGGTCGCGGCCGCGCGCGTGAAGCGCTCGTCGTTCCTGCGCTCGCCGAGCCAATTGAGCAGCATTGCGGCCGAGCCGATCAGGGAGGCCGGGTTGGCGCGGTCCTGCCCGGCGATGTCGGGTGCGGAGCCGTGCTGGGCCTGCGCCAGCGCGTGCGCGTCGCCGGCATTGAGCGAGGCGGCGAGCCCCAGGCTGCCGCTGATCTCGGCGGCGAGATCGGAAAGAATATCGCCGAACATGTTGGTGGTGACGATCACGTCGAAGGCGGCGGCGGCGCGCACGAGCAGCGCCGTCATCGCATCTATGATCCGTTCCTCGTATTCCACGCCGGGAAAGCGCGATGCCACCGCGCGCACGCATTCGAGAAAAAGCCCGTCCGACACCCGTAGCACGTTGGCTTTATGTACTGCCGTCACCTTCTTGCGGCGACGCTCGGCGAGCGCGAACGCAATCTGCGCGATCCGCGTCGAGCCCGCGCGCGTGACCTTGCGCACGGAGAGCGCGAGGTCGGCCGTGGGCATGAACTCGCCGGAGCCGAGGAACATGGAGCGGTCGGCGCAGAAGCCCTCGGTGTTCTCGCGCGCGATGACGAGGTCGACCGGCGATCCGCAGCGCGGCGGAAAGCCGCCGCGGCTCCGCGCCGGGCGGATATTGGCGAACAGGTCGAGACGCTTGCGCAATTCGCCCGACGGGTTGAGGCCGCCCTGCGCTAACGGCGGATAATCGTTGTGCGATACCGGTCCGAGGATCACACCGTCGGCGGCTGTGGCCGCGTCGACTGCCGCTTGCGGCAAGGTGGTGCCCTGCGCGCGCAGGGCCGCAAGCCCAATCGCCACCGGCGTGAACGAGAGACCGAGCTTAAAGATGTCATCGGCCGCGCGCAGAACCGCCATCGTCGCAGCCGTGATCTCCGGCCCGATGCCGTCGCCCTCCATCACGACGATTCGCAGCGCCGTAGACGAATGATGCGTTGTCGCGCTCGGTGCCACCGCTTTCCCTCCCTTGCTGGGCCGTAGAGCCTAGCAAGTCCATGACTGGTTGACGACGGATGGCGAGGATGAGCATCATGATGGAGGAAATCTCGTTCCTACTCGCCAGCCCGTTTGGTCCTCCATGCAAGAGCGCAATTCCCGCCCACCGTCCGTCCACGACACCGCGACGGCCCCGAGCGACCTTCTCAATCTGCACGAGATCGTCGCCAAGGCGCGGCAGAACCTCAATCAGAACGATTGGGACTACATCGTCGGGGGCGTCGAATCCGAGACCACGCTGCGGCGCAACCGCATGGCGCTCGACGCGATCGCGTTCCGGCCCCGGGTGTTGCGCGACGTCAGCAAGGTCGATGCCTCGGTGAGCCAATTCGGACGCACGCTTCGTCTCCCGGTGGTGCTCGCTCCGGTCGGCTCGCTCGAGAGCTTTCACCCCGCCGGCGCCGAGTCGGTGGTGCGCGCCGTCAACGCGTTCGGGGCCGCGCACATGCTGAGCTCGGTCTGCGATCCCGGGCTCGAAGATTTGGCGGCGGCGGCGCCCGATGCGCTGCGCCTCTATCAGCTCTACGTGCGCGGCGACGAGGCCTGGGTCGACGATCACGTCGAGCGCGCGATTGCGCACGGCTATGCCGCGTTCTGTCTGACCGTGGACACCGCGCATTACAGCCGGCGCGAGCGCGACATCGCCAAGCGCTTCGTGACCGCGGGGCGGCGGCGGGTCCAGGGCCGCGCCTTCCAAGCGGCGCTCGACTGGCGCACGGTCAAGCGCATCAAGTCGCGTTTCAAGATCCCGCTCGCGATCAAGGGCATCGCCACCGCCGAGGACGCCGCCATCGCGCTCGACCACGGGGTCGAGTGGATTTACGTCTCCAACCACGGCGGCCGCCAGCTCGATCACGGCCGCGGC
>JBKOXY010000289.1:0-7944 GCA_046725125.1 Pseudomonadota bacterium
ATCGGCATCGAGCGACATGGCTCACCTCCCCTCGATTCGTCCGGGCTCGCGTCTTAAGCCTATTCTTCCTTCTTCTCCGCCGGCTTTTCCGTTGCGCGCCTGAGCGCGGTGCCGAGGATGTCGCCGAGCGTCGCCCCCGAATCGGTGGAGCCGTATTGGGCGATCGCCTCCTTCTCTTCCGCCACTTCGAGCGCCTTGATCGAGACTTGCACCTTGTGGGTGCGGCGGTCGAACTGGATGACGCGGGCGTCGACTTTCTGGCCGACGGAGAAACGCTCCGGGCGCTGCTCGCCGCGTTCGCGCGCCAGCTCGGAGCGCTTGATGAAGGTGGTGAGGTCGCTGCCGACGATCTTCACGTCGATACCGGCCTCCTTCACCTCGATCACCTCGCAGGTCACGACCGAGCCTTTCTTGAGATCGCCGGCGGTCTCCATGGGATCGCCTGCAAGCTGCTTGATTCCGAGCGAGATGCGCTCCTTCTCGACATCGACGTCGAGCACCTTGGCCTTGACCTTGTCGCCCTTCTTGTACTCCTCGATCACCTGCTCGCCCGGCCGCTTCCAATCGAGATCGGAGAGATGAACCATGCCGTCGACGTCGCCGTCGAGACCGAGGAACAGCCCGAATTCAGTCTTGTTCTTGACCTCGCCCTCGATCAGCGCGCCGGGCGGATATTTCTCGACGAAGACCTCCCACGGATTGCGCATGGTTTGTTTGAGCCCGAGCGAGATTCGCCGCTTGACTGGATCGACCTCGAGGATCTGCACCTCTACCTCCTGGGAGGTGGACACGATCTTGCCGGGATGCACGTTCTTCTTGGTCCATGACATCTCGGAGACGTGAATGAGGCCTTCGATGCCGGGCTCGAGCTCCACAAACGCACCGTAGTCAGTGATGTTGGTGACGCGGCCCTTGAAGCGCGCGCCCACGGGGTATTTCGCCTCGATGCCCTGCCACGGATCGTCCTGCAGCTGCTTCATGCCGAGCGAGATGCGGTGGGTCTCGTGGTTGATCTTGATGATCTTGACCTTCACCTGCTGACCGATATTGAGCACCTCGGTCGGGTGATTGACGCGCCGCCACGCGATATCGGTGACATGCAGGAGACCGTCGATGCCGCCGAGATCGACGAACGCGCCGTAATCGGTGATGTTCTTGACCACGCCGTCGATGACCTGGCCCTCTTCGAGGTTCTGCACCAGCTCCTGGCGCTGTTCCGCGCGCGTCTCTTCCAGCACGGTGCGGCGCGACACCACGATGTTGCCGCGGCGGCGATCCATTTTCAGGATCTGGAAGGGCTGGGGCTGATTCATCAGCGGCGACACGTCACGGATCGGCCGGATATCGACTTGGCTGCGCGGCAGAAACGCCACCGCGCCGTCGAGATCGACCGTGAAGCCACCCTTGACCTGATTGAAGATGACGCCTTGGACCTTTTCGTTGCTGTTGAAGGCCTTTTCCAGCTTGCCCCAGCTCTCCTCGCGTCGCGCCTTGTCGCGCGAGAGCACGGCTTCGCCGAGCGCGTTCTCCACCCGCTCGAGATAGACCTCGACCGTATCGCCGACCTTGATGTCCGCCTGCCGGCCCGGCCCCGCGAATTCGCGCAAGGCGACGCGGCCCTCGGTCTTGGCCCCGACGTCGATGACGGCGAGGTCCTTCTCGATGCCGACGACCGTCCCCTTGACGACGGCGCCCTCCTGCGGGCTGCCCTGGGCAAAGGACTCTTCGAGCATTTTCGCGAAATCTTCGCGCGACGGCGTGGCGGAACTGACGGCGGTGGCCATGAACACTCCTTGAGCTAGGGTCGGCGCCGGATTGTCGTTGATGGCGTTTCGCGCGCAGGGGCCGAAAGTCCAAGAGACCTTCGGCAGCCGCCGCAAGCTGGTTTTGCGCAGGCTGCAATGGCCTGCGTGCGACGGTCCGGGCCTGTGACCCAGCGATCAAAACGATGAATTACGTCCGTGCGCCACCAAAGAAGCGGGCGGAGCAGGCTCATCCTCCACTGACGGAAACACGGTCAGCCGCGTTTCCGGCCTGCTTGGACGGCTTCGACGATGTCGATGGCGGCCCGGAACGCGGCGTCTATATCCAAATGCGTGGTGTCGAGCAAGTGCGCTTCCGGCGCCGCTTTCAGGGGGGCCACCGCCCGCTTGGTGTCGCGCTCGTCCCGGCGTTGGATGTCGGCCAAGACCTCGGCCTCGTCGACGCGATGTCCCGCCTGCTCCTGCTCGAGGGCGCGGCGGCGCGCGCGCACCTGCGCCGTTGCGGTGACGAAGATTTTCACATCCGCGTCGGGAAAGACGACGGTGCCGATGTCGCGGCCGTCGAGCACGGCACCGGGCGGCGTGCGTCCGAAATTGCGTTGCAATGCCAGCACCGCCTTGCGCACCTCGGGGATGGCCGAGACCAGCGAAGCCGCCTCGCCCACCGCCTGGCGCTTGAGCGCCGGTTCGTCGAAACGGCTGGGATCGATCGCCTCGGCGGCGGCCACGGCGCGCGCGCGATTGTCAGGGGAGTGGCCGGCATCGAGCAAGGCCTTCGCCACCGCGCGGTAGATCAGCCCAGTGTCGAGATGGCGCAGGCCATAGTGGGCGGCGAGCCGCTTGCCGAGCGTCCCCTTGCCCGAGGCCGCCGGCCCGTCGATCGCAATGATCATGAAAGATCGGCCCCGAGGCCGCGCATCAGGGAGGAGAAGCCGGGAAAGCTCGTCGCGATGATGGCGGCGTCGTCGACCCGCACCGGCTTTTCGCTGGCCAACCCCATGACCAGAAACGCCATGGCGATGCGGTGATCCATGTGGGTGGCAACCGTGCCGCCACCCTGCACCCGGCCCTTGCCGTGCACGATCAGGTCGTCGCCCTCGATCTCGACCTCAACGCCGTTCGCCGCAAGGCCATCGGCGACGGCGCTGAGCCGATCGGACTCCTTCACGCGCAATTCTTTCAGGCCGCGCATGACCGTCGTGCCTTGGGCGAAGCTCGCCGCCACCGCCAAGACCGGATATTCGTCGATCATCGATGGCGCGCGCGCCGCCGGCACCTCGACGCCGCGCAGCGCCGACGCTCGCACACGCAAATCCGCCATCTCCTCGCCGCCGTCGCTGCGCAGATCAAGCGCTTCGATATCGGCGCCCATCTCGCGCAGCGTGACGATCAGCCCGGTGCGCAGCGGATTGGTCATCACGTCGGTCAGGATCACCTCCGAGCCCGGCACGAGCAATGCCGCCACGAGGGGAAAGGCGGCCGAGGACGGGTCGGCCGGGACGACGACCGGGGCCGGCGCAAGCTCGCCCTCGCCCCGCAGGGTGATCTTGCGGCCCTGCGCCCCGTCCGCCTCGACCCTGACCTCGGCGCCGAAATGCTTGAGCAGACGCTCGGTGTGATCGCGGCTCGCTTCGTTTTCGACGACGGTCGTTTCGCCCGGCGCGGCAAGGCCAGCGAGCAGCACCGCCGACTTGATCTGGGCCGAAGGCACCGGCGTGCGATAGACGATGGGTATGGGATCGCGTGCGCCGGCGAGCGTGATGGGCAGCCGGCCGCCGTCGGTGCTGCTCGCGGCGTGCGCGCCGATCAGCTCGAGGGGATCGAGAATCCGCTTCATCGGCCGCCGGCGCAGGCTGGCATCGCCGTCGAAGGTCGCGGTGATGGGGCAGCCGGCGACCGCCCCCATGACCAGCCGGCAGCCGGTGGCGGAATTGCCGAAGTCGAGCACGCCAGCCGGTTCGCGGAAGCCTGCGACGCCGACGCCGTGAACGCGCCATGCGCCTTCGGCCACGCGTTCGACCTCGGCGCCCAGCGCGCGCATCGCCTTGCTGGTGTTGAGTACGTCCTCGCCTTCGAGCAGCCCGGATATGCGGGTCTCCCCGACCGTGAGCGCGCCGAAGATGAGGGCGCGGTGCGAGATCGACTTGTCGCCGGGCACGCGCGCGCGGCCCTTGAGGGCGCCCGCGCGGCGGGCGGTGAGCGGGGATTTAGCGGCGTGGTCCACGGGCGACCTCGGCTTGGTGCGAGCGCTCTCTAGCACGCGGCCGAAAGGGCGTCATCCGGGCCGCAATGGGCATGTGCGGAGCAGCCGCCGGAGGCCGTTTGGCCGCTATTGACAGGGGCATTGCGACTCGCCAAGTGAAGCACCTCATTTCAGACCCAAGGAACCCGGAACCGTGGCGAAACCCGAGCTCGGCACCAAGCGCCTCTGCGGCAATTGCAGCGCGAAATTCTACGATCTCAACAAGGATCCGATCGTCTGCCCGAAATGCCACACCGTCATGGAGCTCGCGGCGGTGAACGCGCGGGCGCGACCGGAGCCCGCGGCCGCTCCCCACGCCCCCGCGCCCGCGCCGGAAGAAGAGGTGGTGGCGCCGGAGACCGCCGAGGCCGAATTCGTCTCGCTCGAGGAAGCGGACGCAGAGTCCCAAGGCAAGAAGGCCCCCGAAGGCGAGGCGGCCGAGGGAGCCGAGGAAGAGGTGGAGATCGAAGACGAGGGCATGGACGACGCCCCCTTCATCGAGGAGCAGGAGGAGGGCGACGAGGACGTCACCGACATCATCGGGGACCGCGACGACGAGGAGGAAACGTGAGGTCGGTTCACGCCGGCCGTTGCGGCAAGGCATCTCCTGGTCAGGGCGAAGCCGGCTCGTTACAATTCATTTGAGGTTCGGACGCGGTCGTCCCGACACCGCGTCCCGCGTGGGGCCATAGCTCAGTTGGGAGAGCGCTTGAATGGCATTCAAGAGGTCAGGGGTTCGACTCCCCTTGGCTCCACCAATTTGTTCAATTGCTTAGCTTACAGGCGCATGGGCCCTGACATACGCGTTAAGGGTCTTCTCCAAAGTTGATCCTTTAGTGAACCGCATTGCCGCTTCACGGGGCGGCGCGCTTGCCCTGGCGCAACTCTCGACGTGAGACGTCGAGGCGGCTCCGCTGCGCGACGCTTACGATCCAAGCCCGAAACGCCTCGATCTTGGCATTGCCGGCCGCCTGTTTGGCGTGCAGCACGCAATAGGATTTGCCGGTCGGCGTAAATCCGAACGGCGCGACCAGACGCCCCGATTGCAGGTCGTGCTCGACCAGCGGATGGGACGCGATGCCGATGCCGAGCCCGCTCGCCGCGGCTTCGAGCATGAAATAGGTGTGCTCGAAACCCTGGCTTTTCTTGATGTCGACGCCTGCGCCGTCGACGTGCCGCGCCCAATCGGACCAAGCCTGCAAGCTCGTCTCGGCATGCAGCAGCTTGTAGTGGCGCAAGTCGGAAACGCGCAGCCGCTTGCGGCCCTTGACCAGTGCCGGCGCGCACACCGGCCCGACACGATCGGCGAGAAACGGCGACGCAACCACGTTGCGCGGCCACGGCGGCTTGCCGCGCCGGATGGCGATGTCGATTCCGTTGCGTGCGAAATCGATCGGTGCGTCCATCGCCGACAGCCGAACCTCGATGTTCCGGTGCAGCGCGTTGAAATCATAAAGCCGCGGAATGAGCCAGCGCATCATGAAGGTCGCGACGCATGACACCACCAGCGCGCCCTGCCGCGGCGAGGTCGCGACCTGAACGGTGCAGGCTTCCAAGAGCTGCAGCGCCTGACGCACGCCCGGCAGCAGCGCGAGACCCGCCTCGGTCAGTTCGATGCGGCGATTGCGGCGCCGAAACAGCGGCACGCCGAGCTGGGTCTCGAGCGTTTTGATCTGCCGGCTGACCGCGCCGTGCGTCAGGTGCAGTTCGCCCGCGGCTTCCGAAAAGCTCAGGCAATCGGCCGCGATCTCGAAGGCGGGCAGCGTCTTGAGCGGCGGCAATCGGCGGCGCATGGGCTCGGCCATCGTATGACGAATTCTCATATTATATTGACGAAACATCGTTTGTCTTCTCGATCTTCCCGACATCAAGTGAAGCAGCTTTTCCTACTGTGCGGTTTTCTCAACCGATCGAGGGCGCTGCGTTGAGCCTTATTGCGGTCGTTGCGATCTTTCTGCTGGCGCGTCTCGCCCCGCCGCTCGAGGGCTTAAGCGCGCAGGGTCAGGGCGTCCTCGGCGCGATGGTCGCCGGCGCCGTGCTCTGGATGACCGAAGCCACCCCCATCGGCCTGACCGCGATCATCGTCATAGTCCTGCTGGCCTTGTGTCCGGACATCGGACTTTCGGCGGCGGGGAGCGGGCTTGCCTCCGAGGTCGTCTTCTTCCTGATCGGGGCGGTTGCGATCGGGGCGGCGGTTGAGGTGAGCGGGCTTGCCGAGCGGGCGGCCCGCTTTCTCGGCCGCATGGCGCAGGGCAGCCCGGCGCGCCTTTATGTGCAGATGATCGCAAGCCTGCCGGCCTTTGCCGTGCTGGTGCCGTCGGCGATCACGCGCAACGCCATCCTCATTCCGGCCTATCGGGACGCACTCGAGCGCATGGGCGTGCGCCAGATCGACCGCAGCGGGCGCACGCTGATGCTGGCGCTTGGCGTGCTCAATCCGCTGGCGTCCTCGGCGCTGCTCACCGGCGGCCTTGCATCGATGACCGCGTCCGCGCTGCTTGGCGGCTTTTCCTGGCTGGGCTGGTTCGCACTGATGGCGGTGCCGTACTACGCGCTGCTGTTCGGCGGCGCGCTGCTGCTGCGCGTCATCATCGGTCCGTTCGAGCGCGGCGAGGCAGCGGCGGTATCGACGCCGAAGCGGCATCCGTTCTCGGCGGCCGAGATCAAGACGCTCGCGGTCCTGGCGGCAACGCTCGCGCTCTGGCTCACGGACTCGCTGCACCGGCTGTCGCCCGCCGTGCCGGCGTTGATCGGCGGCGGCGCGTTGCTCCTCCCCGGCGTGGGCGTGCTGTCGTGGAAGACGTTCGAGAACAAGCTCTCATGGGGCATCATCCTCAGCGTCGGAGCATCATTGTCGCTCGCGGCCGCCATGACCCGATCCGGCGCCGCTGCGTGGCTGAGCCAGCACGTCGTCGATCAGCTCGCGGGCCTGGCAAGCCGGCCTGCGATCCTGGTCGTCGCCCTGATCGCGGCGGTCGCGCTGGTGCATCTCGCGATTACCAATCTTGCCGCCTGCATCGCGCTGCTTATTCCCATCGCAGGGACCATCGCCGAGCGCGCCGGCCTCAATCCGGTGGTCTGCGGCCTGATCGTCACCATCGTGGTCGATGCCGTCATCCTCTACCCGGTCCAAACCGCGACCAATCTCTTGGCCTATGAGACCGGCTACTACAGCGCCGACGATGTGCGCCGCCTGGGGCTCGGAATGCTGGCGCTGACCATGGTCGTGGTCTCGCTGACGATGCTCTATTGGGGCTGGCTCGGGCTGCCGCTGACGCCACGCTGACGCCATTCCAGCGGCGCGCTCCTTGTCTTCTGTGCCCCTTGCCAGCTTCGCCTGCTGGCGGGGCCGGAGCACGCCGGACCATCCATTAGCGGACATTGGGTCACCGGTTTCGATTGAAACCGTTTGCGAAAATTTGGTCAGCGCGTATCTGCGCCGCCCGGCAGTCGCACCGTGAAGACAGAGCCCTTGCCCGGTTCGCTTGCCACGGTCACATCGCCGCCCATCATGCGTGCGAGCTTGCGGGAGATCGCAAGGCCGAGCCCCGTCCCGCCGTAGCGCCGCGCCGTCAGGGAATCGGCCTGGGTGAAATCCTGGAACAGTTTCGCCTGCTGCTCTGCCGTCATGCCGATGCCGCTATCCGCAACGGCAAGCTCGACCCAGTCGCGTCCATTGGCCACCTTGCGCACCCGCAGGGCGACCTCGCCCTCCTTTGTGAACTTACAGGCATTGCTTAAGAGATTGAGCAAAATCTGCTTAAGCCGCATGGCGTCCGCGGTGAGCACGCCAACGTTCTCTTGCGCTTCGACGACGAGGCGGTTCTTGTTCTTCTCGGCGAGCTGTCCCGCGGTACCGATGACCTCGTCGATAAGGCGGGCCAAATTCACAGGCTCGGGATTGAGTTCGAGCTTGCCGGCTTCGATCTTCGAGAGGTC
>JBKOXY010000333.1:0-1523 GCA_046725125.1 Pseudomonadota bacterium
CGATCCGTATTATGATAGTGGCGACTCCGAAAAGCTCCCGGAAAGGTACGCGCACTCTCTCGCAGATATGGCCGCGAACACCGAGTTCCGATACTTTCCAGCGCCGTAACGAGGCTGACAGGTGGGAACAACAAAGCCGGATAGCGCATCAGCGCCCTGGCAAGTGTTCCGACACGTCACTCAGAGATAACCTATCGATGTCGCAGAAGGGTCAAAATCGGTCTTGCGGTTATGTCCGCTGCATGACCACTTTTCCACCAAGAACACATTCGTCGGCACACTAGAACGTCCGTTTCGTGCCAGAACCGGCCATCGCCCCCTTCCGCGTGCTTGCTAAAGTGATGTAGCCTTACCGCAGAGCTGCCAGCGGGACGTGCCGAGGTCCTATTTTGTGGTGGCAGCGCCGATGCTGTCGGCAGGCATCTCACTCAAAACGTTTAATTTCGCCGTCTGTTCGCATCGCGTGCCCGCGCTCGAATGCGCGCGAAACATTGGAGACCAGGGTTGGTCAGCCGCGCTGCCCGATGTCCTGCTGCGGTGCGGCCCTTTGATCGAGTCAGAAGGGACATCGATGCCGAGCATGAGGATCATTGTCGCCTTCGCGACGCTGGTTATCGCAATCACGCCCGCCCGTGCGCAGGAATGGCCGACGCGTCCTGTTACGATGGTCGTCCCGTTCGCCGCAGGCGGCCCGCTCGACGTGGTCGGACGGCTTTTGGCCTCGCGGCTGAGTCAGATCCTTGATCAGCAGGTGGTGGTGGAGAACGTTACCGGGGCGGGTGGAACGATCGGCTCCAACCGCGTGGCGAAGGCGGCGCCCGATGGCTATCAGTTTGTATTCGGCCACCTCGGCACGCATGCCTTTAGCCAGACGCTCTACAAGAAGCCTCTCTACGATGGCGTGACCGACTTCGAGCCGGTGGTCATCGTCAATCACGGTATTTTCTTATTGCTCGTGCGCAAGGAGCTCCCCGTAAGCACGCTTGCCGAATTCATCGCCTATGCAAAGGTGAATCAAAAGAAGATGCAGTTCGGGTCTGCAGGGGCCGGCTCTATCAACCAAATGGCGTGCGTGTTGCTCACCATCGCCATGGGCACGAACATAACGCAGGTTCCCTATCGTGGTAACGCGCTTGCGCTGCAGGATTTAATTGGCGGTCGAATCGACTTTATGTGCGACTCTCTTGTTACCGCGCTACCGCAGATTCAGCAAAACACGGTGAAGGCAATCGCCAATCTGACGCCCAGCCGCGCGAGCAGGCTGCCGAACCTTGCGACCGCCCGGGAGCAAGGCTTGACAGAAGTGGCCATCGACGGTTGGAACGCTTTTTTCTTCCCAAAGGGAACGCCCGAGCCGATTGTCCGCCGCCTCAACCAAGCAACGTCCGAGGCACTTGACACACCGTCCGTGCGCGAGCGAATGCAAGACCTCGGAACGCGCGTGTCGGCGCCAGAGCACAGGAGCCCCGAATACCTGGCAAAATTGCTGCGGAGCGACATCGAAAGATGGGCTGACCGAATCA
>JBKOXY010000122.1:0-7523 GCA_046725125.1 Pseudomonadota bacterium
GCCATGGGGGTCTATGCCGATCGCACCCTTAACCCGCTCGACGATCCCAAGGTCGAGACCATCTCCAGTCTGGTCAAACGCAGACATGGGATGGCGCTCGGCATCGTCACCAATACTGAGATCGAGGACGCCACCCCCGCCGCAATGGTGGCCCACGTGCGCCGGCGTAGCGAATACGACCGCATCGTGGAGCAATTCTTCTCCGCCAAGCCCGACGTCATCATGGGCGGTGGCCGCGCGAACTTCCTGCCGAAGTCCGTGGAAGGCGGCAAGCGCAGAGATGACTCCGACTTCGTCGCCCAATTTCGCGACGCGGGCTATGGCGTTGCTTCGACCGGTCCCGAAATGACATCGCTTGCCGATGACGCGAAGACGACGAAACTTCTCGGGCTGTTCACGCTCGGCAACATGGACGGCGCTCTCGATCGCAAGATTCTCAAAGGCGGCACCGTCCGCAAATTCCCGGAGCAGCCTGACTTGACCGAGCAGGTGAGCGCAGCGTTGAAGGTGCTCGCAAGGAACGAAGCCGGTTTCTTCCTGATGGTGGAGTCGGGCATGATCGACAAGTACACCCACCTCCTGGACATGGAGCGCGCGGTCTACGACACCATCATGCTCGACAACGCGGTGAAGCTCGCCCGCGATTGGGCCAGCGCGCGGGGTGACGACACGCTCATTCTGGTCGTGGCCGATCATACGCATCCGATCGGTTTGGTGGGAACGATCGAGGACGACATGACGTCGGTCCCCAATGTCGCGATGCGCGAGCGCGTACGCGTATATGAGCGAGCCGGATTCCCGAATTACCCCGCGCCCGACGCCGAGGGCTATCCGGCGCGCGTGGACGTCAGCCGCCGCCTCGCTTTGTTCTCGGCAAGCCTGCCCGACCATTATGAGACGTTTCGACCGAAGCTCGACAACCCCAACGACCCGACGGTGGCGGGCAAGGAGCCCGACACCTACGTGGCAAACGAGCGCTACAAGAACGTTCCCGGTGCCGTACTGCGCTTCGGCAACCTGCCGGCGATGATCAACGCCGATGTACATTCCGGCGAGGACGTGATCCTCACCGCGGTCGGCCCCGGCAGCGATCGCGTTCGCGGCCAGATGGACAACACCGAGGTTTTCCGCGTCATGGCCGAGGCGCTCGGGCTCGGCTTAGGCGACTGACCGCGAGCGAAACGACGACGACGGCTGCGGCACGCACGCTGTTGGCGGCGAAAAGCGGCACGTTCGTCGCATCCCTCGTGCCGCATTTTAAGCGCGCACCCGCCGATCCGGCACGATCAGCTGTCGCACGCACCTGATCCTGCTGTTGACCGGGGTCCGGCTTTGCGCTCACAGTGTCCGTAACGATGGCGGAAATTAACCGTGATCATCGACTGGCACTCGCACATCTATACTCCGGAAGAGGCAGCCGACGATCTCGGCACCTTGGACGGCAAGCATGGGCCGAAGTGGGGCGAGCGCGGCTGCCCCATGGTGCTCGAGAACTTCCTCGAGGCCCACTACGAGAACGGCATCGACATCAGCGTGGTGACGAATGCCGCACATTATCTGCGCGGCAAGGCCGACCACGAAGAACTGCTGGCGGTCCAGAAATGGAGCGACTACGCCGCCGAGGTTCAGCAGACATACAAAGGCACGCTCTATTCGTTTGCGACCATCCTGCCTTGCGGCGGGCCGGCCTTCATCAAAGAGGCCGAGCGCGCGGTCCGCGAGCTCGGCCTCAAGGGCATTTTCATTCATTCCAGCCACAAGGGCCACTATCCGGACGACGACGACGCGCGCCCGTTTTGGGAACTGGTGCAGGAGCTCGACGTGCCGGTGATGATCCATCCCCCGCATCTCGGCTTCGGCGAAGAGCGGATGAAGGACTATCGTCTCGCCTCCAGCATCGGACGGCCCTTCGATCTGTGCCTGGCGCTGGGGCGGCTGATCGTGCGCGGCATTCTGGAGGATTTCCCGCGCGTGACCATCGTGGCCTCGCATGGCGGTGGCGGCATCTGCGAGACCATCAGCCGGATGGACTATGCCTACGAGTTGCAGGAGGAGGCTTTCTTCCTCGGTTCTTACGCGCCGATGAAGATCAAACATGCGCCGAGCCACTACCTCAAGAAGATGCATCTCGATACGGTCACCTACAATCTCCCGGCGGTGAAAATGGTGCTCGACTGGATGGGGCCCGAGCGCGTCGTCTATGGCAGCGACGCCCCGCCGCTGACCTCGCTCAAACCGCGCGCCATCAAGTTGATCAAGGACCTCGACATACCGGAGGCGGAGCGCGACGCGATCTTCTTTGCCAACGCGGCCAGGCTGCTGAAGCTGCCGGTCGCCCGCGCCGCTCGCGCCGCATGAGGAAAATAGACGCTAAATCAATTATTTGCCCCGAGGCTGCGCGCTGCCGTGGGCGGCCGCGCGTTCGCCCCGCGTGTTGACGAGCCGCCATCGCATCCCTAATTTCCGCGCAACCTTGCAAACGTTCTGCGAACCGCGCGGCCGCGCGCACGAGAGCCAAAGCCATGAAAGTCCGCAACTCGTTGAAATCGCTGCGCAGCCGTCATCGCAGCAATCGGTTGGTCCGCCGCAAAGGTCGGGTCTACGTGATCAACAAGGTCCAGCGCCGCTTCAAGGCCCGCCAAGGTTGAGCGTGGCACGCGGGCGCGCCGCCAGCGGTCTTGCACGGCTGCCCTGACGAAATCTTGTCTTTATCGCGCTACGGCGGAGCGCTAGGCTTGAGCGCATGAGCCAGCGATTCCTCGCATGGGTGGCAACCGTGATGTTCGCGGCCGCGTGGGTGCTGCCGGCGCCGGCGGAAACGGTCGATCCCGAGCCGCTCAAGCCAATCGAGCCGCCCAGCACGCTGCCGCGCGCCCAGCACGGCGACAAGACGCAAAATCTCGATCGGCTGTTCGCGGCGCTCAAAGTCGCGCCCGACGACGACAGCGCAAAATATATCGAGAACCGCATCTGGGCGATCTGGCTCGCCTCCAGCAGCGATACCGCCAATCTGTTGATGGGCCGCGCCAAAAGCGCGGCCGACGGCAAGGACTACGATCTTGCGATCCGGCTGCTCACCGCCGTCATCGACATTCGGCCGGATTTCACCGAGGCGTGGAACCGCCGCGCGACCGTCTACTACACGAAAAAAGACTTCGGTCGCGCGCTCGCCGACATCCACGAAGTGCTGGCGCGCGAGCCGCGCCATTTCGGCGCGCTCTCGGGATTGGGGATCATCCTGCAGGAGCTCGGCGACGACAAGCGCGCGCTCGACGCGTTCCGCCGTGCACTCGCCATCCACCCACACCTGGAGCGCCTTCCCGATCTGGTCAAGAAGTTGACCGAAAAGGTCGACGGCCGCGATATCTGAATCGAACGACGGCAAACGCAGGACGGCCGAGAGCCGCTGCCTCTTCGTGCATCATCCGGCGTCCCGCGCCGCCTCGGGAGCCACGAAGGCGATGCGCAGCATATTGGTCGCGCCCGGCGTACCCAGCGGGACGCCGGCGACAATGATGACGCGCTGTCCCACCTGGGCGAATCCATCCTTCCACGCGAGCCGGCAGGCGCGCTCCACCATGTCATCGAGATCATGGGCGTCCTCCGCCACGATGCAGTGCACGCCCCATACCAGCGACAGGCGGCGCCCGGTCGACACTCTGGGGGAAATCGCCACGATGGGCGATTTCGGACGTTCGCGCGCGACCCGCAACCCGGTGGAGCCCGAGCTCGTCCAGCATACGACGGCGGAGAGCTCGAGGGTCTCGGCGATCTGGCGCGCCGCCGCGGAGATGGCGTCGGCGCCGGTTGCCTCGGGCTCCGTGCGCTGGGCATGGATGATGGTGAGATAGGTCGGGTCGCGTTCGACTTCCTCGGCGGTGCGGTTCATCGTGGCGACCGCCTCGACCGGATATTGCCCGGCAGCGGATTCGGCCGACAGCATGATGGCGTCCGCCCCTTCGAAAATCGCGGTCGCAACGTCCGAGACCTCGGCGCGGGTCGGGACCGGACTCGTGATCATGGATTCGAGCATCTGGGTCGCGACCACCACCGGCTTGCCGGCGCGGCGTGCCATGCGCGTCATCTGCTTTTGCAGCCCGGGTACCTTTTCGAGCGGCATCTCGACGCCGAGATCGCCGCGCGCCACCATCAGCGCATCGGTGAGATCCATGATCTCGCCGAGTCGATTGATGGCTTGCGGCTTCTCGATCTTGGCCATGACGGCGGCGCGCCCGCGCGTGATCTTCTTGGCCTCGGCGATATCTTCCGGCCGCTGGATGAAAGAGAGCGCGACCCAGTCGACGCCGGTGTCGAGCCCGGCTTCGAGATCGGAGCGGTCCTTCTCCGTCAGCGCCGAGAACGGCACAGTCGTGTCGGGCAGGCTCACGCCTTTGCGGTCGGACAATTTGCCGCCGACCTCCACGCGCGTGAGGATATGGTGGCTGTCGGCCTCGATGGCGACGAGGCGCACCTTGCCGTCGTCGAGCAGGAGGGTGTGGCCGGGCTCGATGGCGGCGAAGATTTCGGGGTGCGGCAGCTGCACCCGCTTGGCATCGCCGGGCGTGGGATCGGTGTCGAGCGTGAAGGTTTCACCCTTGGTGAGCGTGGCCGGATTGTCCGCGAAGCTTCCGACCCGGAGCTTTGGGCCCTGGAGATCGAGCAGAATCCCGATCGGCCGGCCGTGCTCGGTTTCCACCGCCCGAATCGCCGCCGCCAGCTCGCGCATGCGCGCATGCGTGGTGTGACTCATATTGATGCGGAAGACGTCGGCACCGGCCTGGAACAGGCTGGCGATGACGCGTCGGTCTGAGGATGCGGGGCCGAGGGTCGCGACGATCTTGGTCCGGCGCAGACGTCGCATCAGTTGCGGTTTCGCGCCGGCGGCGTCGGCGCGCCCGGTCGGCCGGCAGCCGGAGGGGTCTGAAGCATCGGAACGCGCGATTGTAGGGGCTGCATGGGCGCTTGGTCAGCCGATTCGGTGAGCTGCACGGTCCAGGACGGCTGGTCGCCGGTATCGACCTCGAAGAAGCCGGTGCGGTCATAGCCGCGCGCGAGGCAATCGTCGGTTCCGCGGATGGTGAACTCCTTTTCCCGCGTGCACATGAAGGCTTGGCCGGACCATTCGCCGCCGCGATCGTAGTCGACCGCGTAGATGTAGTAGAAGCGGGCGACGAGCGCGCCGCGCAGCACGGTCTCGCAGCTGCGGGCGGAGATGTTCCACCAGCCCTCGGTGGTCCAGCCTTCGTTCTCCTTGTAACCGACCGCGATCCCGACCCGGTTGCCGGTATTGTTGCAGAGGCGGAAGTCGGCCTTGGCCGGCTCGGCGGTCAGTGCGACTGCGGCCATGATGAGCGTGGCGCCGGCGAGCGCGCGCATGGCGGCCGCCAAAAGGTGCAGAGGGCGGCGCCGAACTCCAGCTCTCGTGTACCGGTGTTTCATCCCGTCCGCACTCAACCCGCTCGACGGTCCGAATGCCCGATATCGCGTGAACTCTTAAGGACTGTCAACGAGGATCGCCCGGAAGTCGTTCACATTGGTCAGCGTCGGCCCCGGCGTCAGCAGATCGCCAAGTTTCTCAAAGAATTCCGTCGAATTGTTGTCGTTTAGAAAGACGGCCGGATCGAGGCCGAGGCGGCCGGCGCGGGCAAGGGTGGTTGCATCGATGAAGGCGCCCGCGGGATCGTCCGGCCGACCGGCCCCGCCATCGGTGCCGTCGGTGTCGCCGGAGAGCGCCGCGACCCCGCTCGTCCCCGCGAGCGCAACCGCCAGCGCCAGCGCGTATTCCTGGTTGGGCCCACCGCGGCCCTGACCGCGCAGCGTCACCGTGAGTTCGCCGCCCGAGAGGATCACCGCGCGCCGCCCCTGCGCCTTGAGATCGCGGGTCAGTCGTGCCTGCGCGGCGGCGACCTCGCGCGCCTCGCCCTCGATCGCAGTGCCGAGCAGGATGCACTCGTAGCCGGCAGTGCGCGCCGCGTCCTCCACGGCGCGGAAGACCTCGGCGGGGCGTGTCGCCAGCGCGAACGAGGTGCCGGCGAAGACCGCATCGCCCGGTTTCGGCGTCTCATTGGCGGGGTCGGCGAGCGCGCGCGTCACCAGCGGCGACAGCTCAAGCCGATGGCGCGCCACGATGGCGCGAGCATCGGCCAGCGTGGTCCGATCGGGCACCGTGGGGCCCGAGCCGATCACCGCCGGATCATCCCCCGGCACGTCGGAAATGCCCACCGCGACCAGGCGCGCGGGATACGCATGCTGCGCCAGCCGACCGCCTTTGATGCGGGAGAGATGCTTGCGCACCGTGTTGATCTCGACGATCGAGGCGCCGCAGGCGAGCAGCGCGCGCGTCGCTGCCTGCTTGTCCGCAAGCGAAAGGCCGGCAGCGGGCGCGATCCAATTTGCCGAGGCGCCGCCGGAAATGAGCACCAGCACCAGATCCTCCGCGCCGGCGGAATCGGCGAGATCGAGCGTCTCGACGGTCGCGGCAAGACCGGCCGCGTCTGGCATCGGGTGGCCTGCCTCGACGACGCGCACGAGGCGGGTCGGACGGCCATAGCCGTGACGGGTGACGGCGAGACCGCTGATGCGGCTTTCCGGCACGCCATGCGCGTCGAGATAGTGGCGTTCGGCGACCTCGGCCATGGAGCCCGCGGCCTTGCCGGCCGCCAGAATGACCAAGCGTCCGGACGGCGGCGCCGGCAAATGCGCCGGCAAGCAGCTCTCGGGGTGCGCGGCGGCCACCGCCGTGCGGAACAGCCCGTCGAGGAAGGCGCGCGGTGATGCGGTCAAGGCTCGAACTCGGGCGCGGCCGAACGCCCGCAACGCGCGCAAGTCTCGTGTGGTCCGCTGCGCATGGGGTCTGCCATCATCGCGGGCAAAATAGCCGAACGCGCGGCGGCATGTTGGATCATCCTTTGTGCGATCGGCGCACGCCAGGCGCGTCAAAGACGCGCGTGAACGCGCTTAAGGCGCGCTGGAAAGCGCCCCGCGCCATCACTATTCTTATGGCATGGAACTGCCAGCTCGAGGACCCTCACGTTCAAGCGAAAGGACGCGCCATGGCGCTTGACGACAAGACCCGCACCGAGCTCGAGGCCGCCACGTTCCGCCGCCTCGTCGAGCATTTGCGCAAGCGCGCCGACGTGCAGAACATCGACCTGATGAATCTTGCCGGCTTCTGCCGCAATTGCTTGTCGAACTGGATGAAGGACGCCGCCGATGCGCGCGGCGTGCCGATGTCCAAGGACGAGAGCCGCGAGACGATCTACGGCATGCCGTACGAGGAATGGAAGGCCAAACACCAGAAGGAGGCCTCCAAGGACCAGCAGGCCGCGTTCGAGAAAGTCGGCCACAAGCACTAAATTTCTTCGCCTGTGTACTCCGGGGAAGACTGGCCTCGCGTCTTGACCTCGACGCCCGCGCTTCCGAAACCTTGCGCTCGGGTTACTGGAGGAGGGTTCGATGGCCACCGCCGCTGCCGTGGAACGGCCCGCCGCCCGCTTTGCGAAGGATCATCTGAAGGCCTTCGT
>JBKOXY010000158.1:0-1992 GCA_046725125.1 Pseudomonadota bacterium
ATCGAAGAGAACTCTCTGTTTGAAGGCTCATCACGGCGAATCGAAAATCCAACGGACCTACCGTTGGTCGAGGCCAAGGGCCCGCAAGAGGAAGACATTCAGAACTCGGCCTTGGCTCCGTATTTGCAGCGCGTTGAAGCATCGGCATCCACCGACTGGCCTGAGTCGGCGGCCGAGCCGAACCATTAGACGCGCATCCCGGACGCTGCCTAGTGGTCGCGCCCGCCAGGGGGATGTGCGGGGCCGCGTCATCTATGTGCAAGGTCGATCTGCTCACGGCAGGATCAGCCGTGACTTTTACAAAACAGGCCAGAGAATGTGAGCACAGTTTCAGCGTTCGCCGACGGGGCCCACTCAGATCGGGGCTTCGCGAGCGTCTTTGTGACCGCCCCGGACGGGCTCAGGCTGCATATCCGCAGCTATGGGTCTAGCGTCGCTTCCGCGCTTCCAGTTGTGTGCCTACCTGGTCTCGCCCGCACCGCAGCCGACTTTCATCCCCTGGCGACGGCGCTGGCAGCCGATCCTGTCAATCCGCGACTTGTGTTGGCGCTCGATTATCGCGGTCACGGCCAGTCCCAATACGATCGCAATCCCAAAAACTACGCGATTCGAGTCGCACTCGCCGATCTATCGGCAGTCCTGGCCGCCTTCGGGATCACTTCGGCCATATTTGTCGGCACGTCTTTTGGTGGCGTACTTGCGATGATGCTGGCCGCACTACCGCCGACCGCGGTCGCGGGTGTTATCCTGAACGACATCGGTCCCGTAATGGAGCCACGGGGCTTGATGCGGATCAAAAGCTATGTGGGAAAGCTCCCGATCGCACGCAACTTCGAAGAGGGCGCGGAAATCCTGCGCTGGTTATTCGAGGCGCAGTTCACGAAGCTCGCACCGCAGGAATGGGTTGCGTTTGCCCAGCGAACTTGGCGCGAGGGCCACGGTACCCTCGTGCCGTCCCATGATCCGAAGCTCGCCCGAGCGTTGCAGGGCTTCAGTCTGGAACGTCTCCCGACATTATGGGACCAGTTTGACGCGCTGGCGCGCATCCCGCTTATGGTTATCCGCGGCGCAAATTCAGATATGCTGGCCAGGCCCACCCTGAATAAGATGCTGGCACGGCGCAGCCAGCTTGAAGTCGTCGTCGTGCCGGATCAGGGTCACGCGCCCTTGCTGGGTGAGCCCAAGGTGATACGGCGGGTTGCCGGCTTTGTTGCATCTTGCGATGCCCCCGCGCGGGGACTGATGGTCCGTCACTAGCGGCTGCCGGCATTGGATACTCGACTATCGCCCTACACCATCACGCGGCAAGCTGCCTGCGACATAAGCATTCGAAATGTGCCTACCCAGCTACTGGCGCGGCTCAGGTAACTCGTATCATGCAGC
This sequence comes from Pseudomonadota bacterium, assembly GCA_046725125.1. Taxonomy (GTDB): domain Bacteria; phylum Pseudomonadota; class Alphaproteobacteria; order Rhizobiales; family Xanthobacteraceae; genus VAZQ01. Next base: position 1,384 of record JBKOXY010000158.1, read on the forward strand.
AAATGCGGAGCGGACCGATACAATTGCGTGCTCTCGCGGAGGAATTGGACGCGCGCCAAGAAGCGAAGTGTTAAAAGCGCGAGATCGATCTGGTCCATGATCCGTCGGCTCAACCCGATGAAAGACAAAAATCGGATCGCAGCGGCGAAACAAGTCACGACTCTCGCGTCCGCCATTTCAGCCGCGCGACAGATTTTAGCAATGCGTTTCAGAATGTCTGCTGGGTCAGAAGGCGCGAACTGCGCAAATATAGCCCTGGAGGTGACGACATATTCGTGCCGATCTTCGCGGGTTTGAAATTCAAAGCGAACACATTCGGCGCGAGCGAAGTCGCCAGCCTTGATCGCGTCAATGAAGTGACAAAGGAGCGTAAGAGTCAGTATGCACTCCAAACTCGCGAAGCAGCGCGCGCGTAAACTTGCGTCGACAGTGTCCGCCACAGCAAAACGTGAACGCTGCCGCAAAGATTCGACCAATGACCCCTGCATGTTCTTGGCTGTGATGGCGCGCTTCGCCATGTTGTTGCGAACCTCGCGGACAGCAAGAACGGTCCGGTCACGAACGACTGAGGCTTCCCTCCGCAACTCGTTTGGCCCAAGGCGCAGCTCT
>JBKOXY010000066.1:0-9815 GCA_046725125.1 Pseudomonadota bacterium
TCGGCATCCGGAAGGAAGACGCGAACGACGGACGAGTCATTTTCTACATGCGGGCCGAGATAGCGGAACGGATCGGAATGGCGACCCTCGATGACGGCATAGGCTTCCGGCGTGAGCGAGCTCATTGCGGCGCGCCTTCCGAACGCGAGAGAATGCGCCAGGTGCCGGCCAGCGGCACCCGCAGCCAATCAGGCCGATGCGCGAGCTCATATTCGATTTCATAGAAAGCCTTCTCCAACAGGAAAAAATCGAGAAGAGCATCGGCGGCCTCGGGCGATTGCGGCCAAAGTCTCGTGTCCCTCAATGATGATCGATATGCCGCCATAAAGGCGGCGACGGAGTGTTCGCGCCAATCTTCGAGCGCGCGGGCGAGCTTGGCATGGTGTTCATCGGGCGCCGATTTGAGCGCACGCTCGAGCGCAGCCGTTGCGGAATAGTCGATCGAGCGGATGAGACCGGCTACATCGCGGGCAGCGGGGGCCTTGCGCCGGCGATCCTCGATGCTGCGGCGCGGCTCGCCTTCGAAATCGATGATGGAGATGTCGTCCTTGACGATCAGAATCTGCCCGAGATGAAAATCACCGTGATGACGGATCTTCATTGCGTCGACGGTTTCCGGAAGCAATTCGCCCAATCGAGCGGGAAGCGAGTCTTGGTAGGACAAGAGCGCGTCGAGCAGCTGGCGATCATTCTCCGCCAACTCCGATCGGCGACGTGCCAAGTCACCGAGGGCGCGGCCGGCACGCTGCAGGATGCCTTCCGTCCAATTCCCGACATCGTCGGCCGCAATCGGTTCCGGAGCGAATGCGGCGATATCATCACGGCTTGCAAGCGCGAGCTGCAACTCGGCGACCCGCCGCCCGATCTGGTCCATCCGCCGCAGATAGGCGGCTTGCTCATCGCTGTGCCCGGCGGCCTCGGCCGTCAGGAGGCGCTGTTCCTCGACGAAACGGTCCAGATAGGCGCTCGTCACCGTCCAGGCGTCACCCTGGTTTTGCACGAAGCCGTGCACGACGGCGACGGCGCTGCGAGCCCCGTTCTCCTCCAGCTCGACCGTTCCGAGCAGGGGCGGGGCATGCGAGAACGCGACTGTTTCCGTGAGAAAATTGCCGACCTCGATTTCAGGATTGAGGCCAGGCTCGAGGCGGCGAAAGAGCTTGACGACATAGTCTGTTCCGACAAGGACCGTCGTATTCGACTGCTCCGTATCGACGGCACGCACGTCTTGGATCGCGAGCGGGCCGTCTTTCGCAAAGGCCGACGTCGGCGCGAACTCGATTCGACGACGGTCGGCTTCGGTGGTGTGCCCTGCGCGCAGGTTTTCGAGCAGAAGAGAGATAAAGCTCGGATCGGCAGTGGCGTCGAGCAGGGTGCCTTCGCGTGGCCCCTGGCGCACAGCGGCGAGCGCGCTTGGATCTTGTCGCTCGGGGTCAAAACGGGTCCATTTGATGGTCAAGGGCAGGAGATAATGCGCGGTTTCGCGCTTGTCTTTGGTTTCGAGCAACGCAACTCCCAGCTCGGGATCGGCCGCCACGATTGGAACGGCGCCGACGATATGGGTCGTCGTCAGCCTGCCTCGATTCGCATACCAGCGCCGGCTCGCAAGAAATGCCGGAAGGACATCGCGTTCGAGTATCGATTTGGAACGGCCGCGCAGCAGAGATCTCCAGCCGTCGGTGACGACGAGCGTCTCGAATTCCGCCCAGATCCTCGGGCCCTCGATCGTCGACGCATCCGGTTCGCGGAGCAGGAACCAAAAGAATCCGTAGGGCCCGAGCGTCACAAGGTAGGCACCATCGCCAATCGGCGGAAAGTTCGTTCGGCCCAGCAATTCAAACGGCACGCGGCCACGCCAGGGGGCGAGGTCGATCTCGGCAGCCTGCGCCGAGCGCGACAGATTGGCGACACAAAGCACGACTTCGTTTTCGTGTTGCCGCACGTAGACGAGCACGGAGCGATTTGCCGGGCGGATAAATGTCAGCGATCCGCGGCCAAACACCTTGCTCGACTTGCGAACCGAAATCAGGCGTTTGGTCCAACTCAGCAGTGACGCCAGACTGCGCGATTGCGCTTCGACGTTGACCGCCTCGTACCCATAGACCGGGTCCATGATCATTGGCAGGTAGAGCTGCGCCGGGTCGCAACGGGAGAACCCGCCATTGCGATCCGGCGTCCACTGCATCGGCGTGCGCACGCCATTACGATCGCCGAGATATATATTGTCGCCCATCCCGATCTCGTCGCCGTAATAGATGATCGGCGTGCCGGGAAACGACATCAGCAGCGAGTTCATCAGCTCGATCTTGCGCCGGTCATTGTCCATCAACGACGCCAATCGCCGTCTGATCCCCAGATTGATGCGGGCGCGAGGGTCGGTCGCATAGGTTGACCAGAGGTAATCGCGCTCGACATCGGTTACCATTTCGAGCGTGAGTTCGTCGTGGTTGCGCAGGAACAGCGCCCACTGGCAGTTGGCCGGGATGTCCGGAGTCTGTCGGAGAATGTCAGTGATGGGAAAGCGGTCTTCCTGAGCGATTGCCATGTAAATCCGCGGCATCAGCGGAAAGTGATACGCCATGTGGCACTCGTCGCCATCGCCGAAATAGGCGTTGACGTCTTCCGGCCACTGATTGGCCTCGGCGAGAAGGACTTTGCCAGGCATGTAGGAGTCGAGCGCACACCTGATTTTTTTGATGATCGCGTGGGTTTCCGGAAGGTTCTCGTTGTTGGTCCCTTCGCGCTCGCACAGATATGGAATGGCGTCCAAACGGAAGCCATCGATGCCGAGATCGATCCAGCGGCGCATGATCTGAATCATGGCCGCAAGCACGCGCGGATTGTCGTAATTGAGATCCGGCTGGTGCGAGAAGAAGCGGTGCCAGTAATACGCCCCAGCAAGCGGGTCCCAGGCCCAATTTGATTTCTCGGTGTCGCTGAAGATGATGCGCGTCCCCGCATAGGCATGGTCGTGATCGCTCCACACATACCAGTTGCGGGCATCGGACGTCGGTTTGCTTTGGCGCGCGCGTACGAACCAGGGATGTTGGTCGGACGTATGATTGATGACGAGCTCGGTGAGCACTCGCAGCCTTCGCCGCTTGGCCTCCTGCATGAAGCGACGGAAATCCGACATCGTGCCGAAATCGGCATTGATGGTGCGGTAGTCGGAAATGTCGTAGCCGTCGTCACGGCCGGGCGAGGGATAGAACGGCAGCAGCCAAAGCGCGGTGACGCCGAGATCCTCCAGGTAGTCGAGCTTTTCGGTCAGCCCTGCGAAATCGCCGATGCCGTCGTTATTGCTGTCGGCGAAAGCCTTGACATGAAGCTGATAGATGATCGCGTCCTTGAACCAAAGCTCGTCGCTTTCGAGCCTCGGCGCCGCCCTGATGTCAGCGACCACATCCATGGCACAGCCTTCACGCGAAGCAGCGGAACAGCAGGGCGGGGTCCTGCTGCTCATCGATGCGCAAACGGACTCCGCCCCACTCGAGGACGTGCCGTTTGCCCGTGATCAGATTTTCAATGGATTTGACCCGCCGGCGTGAGGTCGACGGACCAATTTCGATATCGCCGAAATGAAACCAGAACTCCCGCGGTCCGGCCTTTGTCAACGCCACGGCGACGGCCACCGCATTGTCGCGCGCTACCGATTCCTTGATGAAGCCGATGACGTCGTTGTCATCGATCTGCGCAAAGCGCAAATTGCTGGTTTGCAAGAGCGCCGCATTGTCCCGCCGTATCCGGTTGAGGCATGCGATGTAGTCTTTGATATTGCCAGGCCGATCCCAGTCGCGAACCTTCAATTCATACTTCTCGGAGTTAAGGTATTCCTCCTTTCCGGGTATCGCTTCGTGCTCCAGCAATTCGAAACCGTTGTAGATGCCGTAACTGCCCGACAGCGTGGCGGCAAGCGCCACCCTCGCCTTGAAGACCCAGGGCTCGCCGCTCTGCAGATGGAACGGCAGGATGTCGGGCGTATTGACGAAGAAATTGGGCCGGAAATATTCGCGTTCGGGATAGCGGGTGATCTCGCTCACGTAGGCCTGCAATTCCTCCTTGCCCGTGCGCCAGGTGAAGTAGGTGTAGGACTGGCTGAAGCCGAGCTTGGCGAGCGCCTTCATGACCTTGGGTCGGGTGAAGGCCTCGGACAAGAAGATGACGTCCGCATCGACGGACTGGACTTCTCGGATCAACCATCCCCAGAACGCAAACGCCTTGGTATGCGGATTGTCGACGCGAAAGATCCGCACCCCTTGCGCGACCCAGAACAGCACGACGTCGCGCAGGGCTTTCCAAAGCCCTTCGTTGTCGGCCCCGTAGAGGTCGGGATTGACGATATCTTCGTACTTTTTTGGCGGATTTTCCGAATATTGGATCGAGCCGTCGGGTCTGCGTCTGAACCATTGCGGATGCTGCGCGAGCCAGGGATGGTCGGGCGAGCACTGGACGGCAAAGTCGAGTGCGACTTCCAATCCGTGCTCGGCGCAGGCGCGCACCAAGCGCCGAAAATCGTCGAGCGTCCCGAGCTCGGGATGCACGGCATCGTGGCCGCCCTCGGCGGAGCCGATGGCATAGGGACTGCCCGGATCGCCGGCTTCGCAACGGAGCGAATTGTTGCGGCCCTTGCGGTTCACGCGGCCGATCGGATGGATGGGCGTCAAATACAGCACATCGAAGCCGAGCGCGGCGATGTCGGGCAATCGATTGATGCAATCGTCAAAGGTACCGTGCCTACCGGGAACGGACGATTGACTGCGCGGCATCATCTCGTACCAGGCGCCTGCCCGCGCGATCGCGCGGTCGGCCACCAACGGGTAATTGGCGCTGCGGGTAAGATCGGACTGCTGGCCTTTGCTGGCTGCTGCCGCAAGCTCCTCGGACAAAAGCGGGGCTGGATTTTCGGCGATGCCCGGTTTCCGGCAGACATCCCGAATGAGCCGAGCATGTTCGCCGTACCTGAGCCTGAGATCCGCCAACAGGTTGCGGCCTTCCTCGATTTCGAGGCTGATATCCATCCCGGCCGCCCTTTTGGCCAGGAAATCGCGACGCCAGCTCGCGAATACGTCCGTCCAAGCCTCGATGGCGTAGACGTAGCGGCCGGCCTTGGGAGGGGTGAAGCTTGCCCGCCAGCGGTCGTTGTCGTGCAGCACCATGGGAACGCGGAGCCATTTGTCGGTTCCTTCGCGCCGCCACAAGAGTTCGGCTGCGAGCACGACATGGCCGTCGCGGAAGATATCGGCCCAGACGTCGACCTCCTCGCCGACGATGCGCTTGACTGGAAAACGGCCTCCATCGACGACGGGGTAAACGTCTTCGATGTAGATGCGATGTTTAGAAAGGTCGCCGACGGATCGGATGCTGGCGTTGGCTGTCACGGCTCGATTGTGCTTTGCCGCCCTGTCAAGCCGCCCGGGCGGCGGAAGGGCATTGATGGAACCTGGACCCTCCCGCTTTGGTTCCAGGCCGCGTTTCAGGTCGCGTTACGCCGAAAAATATGAAATCGTATTGCGCAATCCGCGGGTTCTTAGCGGAACAAACCCGGATCGTCCTTGTTGTCGGTCCATCGATCCAGACGAAATCTTTTGCACCGCACGCAAGGTCGGGTCTGTCATAGAGCGCCGCGACCATGGACCGCGTGTTTGAACGAGCAGCTCTTTGCGGTTTGGAAACCGAATACCGGGACGCGTTCGGAAATCTTCGGACGGTCGAACCGGAGGTTCTTACTCGAATCCTCAAGGCTCTGGCCTCCGGTCGTGATGCGGCCGATCGCATGCTGCCGCGGAACATCGTGATCCGTGGCGAGGCGGATCCACCCCTGCGCTTAGCCGCTGTCGAGGGGCTGCCGCTGCGCTGGCAGATCTTTTCGGAGCACAGGATCGCCGCGGACGAGGGGACATCACCTCTGCTGACGCTGCCAAGCGCGCTACAAAACGGGATCTTTCGACTGCGTGTCACAGTCGCAAGCCCGTCACGTCCCCTATCCGAGGACGCCTGCTTAATCGTCTGCCGCGACCGGGCGTACCAAGGAGAGCAAACGGCGCCACGGCGGATGTGGGCGCTCGGGGTACAGCTCTACGGGGTGAGGTCGCTACGCAACTGGGGGCATGGCGACTTTACCGATCTTGCCGCGCTCGTCGACCTTGCCGCCGATCTGGGCGCAGCGGGCATCGGGCTCAACCCGCTGCATGCTTTATTCGATGGGGCGTCGGACGCCAGCCCCTACGCCCCGAACAGCCGCCTCTTTCTCAATCCGCTCTACGTCGATGTGGATGCAGTTCCGGAATTTCCCGGCCTACAAGCCGCCGGGCTGGAAGAAGAGGTCGAACGCCTTCGAACGCGCGAGATCGTCGATTACGACGGCGTTGCAAATGCCAAGATGCGCGCGCTCGAGCTTGCATACGAAGTCTTTCGCGATGAAGGCACTATGGAAAGGCGTCGCGCCTTCGATCGGTTTCGACAAGCGCAGGGACCCACGCTGGCTCGCTTTGCGTGTTTCGAGTGGCTGCGCCAGAAATTCGGACATCCGTGGTGGGAATGGCCGCAAGAGTGGCGAAGGGTCGAAGACCAAACGCTCGCTGTGCTTCGACATACCGAGGCGGTATCGACCGGTCTCTTCGAATTCGTGCAGTGGGTGGCCCACGAGCAGCTCGACCGCTGTCGTGCGAAAGGCTGCGAGCGGGGCCTGCCGCTCGGGCTCTATCTCGATATCGCGGTCGGAGTTCGCAGCGACGGCTTCGACGCTTGGTGCGATCAGGATGCGGTCTTGGCGGGGATGGCAGTTGGTGCGCCGCCGGACGTCCTCAACACCGCGGGACAGAACTGGGGTTTGGCCGGGTTCAATCCCGCCGGCCTTGAAGATCGGCAGTTCGAACCGTTTCGCCGCATGCTGCAGGCGTCCATGCGCTACGCGGGGGCGATTCGGCTGGATCACGTCTTGGGCTTGAAGCGCCTCTACCTCATTCCCCACGGCGTGCAAGCGAGCCAGGGGGCCTACATTCGCTTTCCCTTCGAGGCGATGTTGGCAGTCACCGCCCTATCCAGCATGGAACACGGGTGCATCGTTGTGGGGGAAGACCTTGGGACCATTCCCGAAAATTTTCGCGAGACGCTCGCGGATTGGGGCATCTGGACGTATCAAGTCATGTTGTTCGAGCGCTCGGCGAACGGCGCTTTTTTCCCGCCCGAAAGCTACCGAGAGAATGCACTGGTGTCATTCGGAACGCATGACGTTGCAACCTTCGCGGGGTGGAGGGATCAACATGATTTGGCTGTCAAGCGAGCGCTGGGCATGGATCCCGGCGAGACGAGCGAGGAGCGTCACGGTGCCCTCGATGCCCTGCGCCACGCGTTGCAGGAGCGCGGGCTCGAGAGCGCCGACTTTGCGTCGGTGGCAAGGTATCTCGCGGACGCTCCGTCACGGCTTTTGGTCGTATCGATGGAGGACATCCTGGGAATAAGGAATCAGGTCAATCTACCTGGGACGACCAATGAACATCCGAATTGGCGCCATCGCTTGCCCATATCCTTGGAAGACTTGAAAAATCAGGCAGCTCTAAGATCAACGGCGGATATCATGAGGTCAGCGGCCCGGGGTTCTCCTGCTTAGAACAACGGGGAAGGCCCAGCCCGGCCCCCCAAGGCCAAACGGTGGGTAGTGTCCTAATTCCGAGGCATCTGTCCTGATTGGTGTGCTTTCCGACTGACTCTGCCCAGACTGTTGTGTTACATTCATGCATCACCGATAGCGGCCCTGGGTCAGGCGCCGGTGGCTGAGAGACCGATCGCGCTCCCGCCTGAAGAGAGGAGCGCGGAGAAATGCGTGGGTTTCTCGCGGAGCATTTAGGGGTGTTTGACCCCGATGAGATTCGCATTCTAGCCGCCGCATTCGATAAAGCATGGGAGGCCGTTCAAGCCAGCGGAGTGACATACCCGAAGGCTCAGGCTGAATTGGCGCGGGCGATACTCGCAAAACATATTATTGCCGCTGCTAAGGACGGCGAATTTGACCAGGGTCGGCTACACGATGGCGCTCTAGTGGCCTTGGCTCAATCAAATTTGCGACGCGCACCGCGTCCGCCGCGGTAAGGCCGCCTGAGGAGAAAGGCGGTCCCGATGTCGGCAACCAAACTGAGGCGCAGGCGCGGCCCTAAGCCCGACCGCCGCCGCGCGCTCGAGCTGCTCGCCTCCTGCCGGGACGGCCGCACCGAGGCAATGATGCTCGCGCACGGCTTCACGGTCGAGCAGATTGTCGAGCTAGTGCGTGCCGGACTCGCAACCGCACAGCCCGAGCGCATGCGCGCTGGCGGCCATGAAATCGAGGTCACCAGAGTACATATCACTGACGCCGGCCAACGGATGCTTTTGGGCGAGCCTGGTGGCCGGTTTTGAACCCGGTCGGCGGGCGTAGCCGTTGGGGGCCGCCTCAATTGGCGGCCTCGTCATCTGAGGAATGATCGGGGTGGCCCGGCGGGGCGTGCTCTCTGTTCCAAAAAAAGCCCCGCTAGGGCGGGGCTGAAAACAGGGACGTGGGGGATCAGCCATGACACCCCACGTGTCCTAATGTGCAGACGAGAGTTTCCTAATTAGGGAGTAGTACCAAACGGTGTACACAATCTCGCCTCGGTTGCACCTATAACTAAGGTGTTGTTGATGCGTAGTCGGGAGGCAATGATGGGCGGTAAATACTCGGCGGAATGGTGGGAAAAAATCGCAGATATCAACCGTGAAATTTCGGCACGGCATAATCCCTCAAGCGTCGTTGACGATCTCATACAGGCAACGGCCAGTGGCCAGTCGTCTCCCATCAGGAAATCTGAAACACCTCTGAGAGGGGCTGGTTTCAAGGCGGCGAAACCGCGCCGGGATGGTCTCAGTTCGAATTTTGTCGATCTAGTCGAACAGTCGTAGTCGAGGGGGCGTATTGGCCCCAGGGGGCTGCCGCCCCCTGGGGTTGGACAGATCCGGGCGCTAAGGGGCCACCCTCAACTCCCAAACCGCCCCTATACTATGTCAGATGCCTTACATATCGTTCCCTGCGAAAATTCGTATTCCCCGAACGTAGGTTGCGTGAGTTCCAGAGTGGACCAATTTCATCTGGGCCGCGCATTGCGACCCACATGGCTTGCACGCCGCACACCCTGACGCCAGGCGTTCTTTTACTACTTCGCGCCCCGCGACGGGAAAGATGTGAGGCACCCGTCGTTCAAGCAGAGGCGCGGATACCTTGTTAAGCCGCTCCCATCATTTTGTCCGTTTCTGCGCGAATCACCGAATAGCATTCGCAGGCGCAGTCCTCGAGACCATCACGGTTGAGGATTTTGATGAAGGGCGACTTGGGGGATTGGATCGTCGCAATTTGGACACGCTCATCTATGAACTTGGAAACGTGGGTTTGACGATCCCACATTCGTCTCTGAACTCAGCCCCGCGCGCTAGCGGGGCTCTTTACCTTACGGGGCCTCTCGATTGACCGCCCGAAGTTGGTGTTTCGATATTTTGCCATGATTGCCGGCCTACATGTGCCGACCACGTAACGGGGGATCGCGGCATGGGCGTCGATGTCTTGCGGAACAAGGCGGAAGAGTACTTGGAGAAGGCACGTACGATCGGCGATCGCCAACGTGCTCGGCTTCTTCTCGTGCAGGCGCACAATTATCTCAAGTGTGCTGAGGAGACAGAATGTTGTAGCCCCCGAACGACCGGACACGGTCACGGGCTTCCGTGAGCTGCGATGAACTCACGGGGTGAACGATATCCGAGTGCCTTGTGCGGGTGAACCTCGTTGTAGTGATTGATCCAAGCTGATAGCTGGTGCA
>JBKOXY010000183.1:0-4932 GCA_046725125.1 Pseudomonadota bacterium
GCCTTCTCGGCGTGGCGGCGAGCGGACGCGTCGAGGTGCTGGTCGAGCCCGGGCCTTGGCGTCCTCGCCGCGATCCAAGGCGCCGCTCGCGCCTCGTCGACGAACATCGGCGGCGTCTCGGCGATCCCGTCCTCGGCGGAAGCTGCAAGGCGCCGATCATGACCGCCTACCGCCAGCAGGCGCTCGCGTGCGCGGCTTCGCTGTCCAGCGGTCCGCGACGCACGTCCGAGATCAAGACCGCCATTCCGGATGCGCCGAAGATTCTGCTGCGCAACGTCTACGGCTGGTTTTTCCGCGTCGAGCGCGGCAGGTATGCCCTCACCCAAGAAGGTACGGCCGCGCTATCGCGTTGGCCGCAGCCGCGGGCATAGTCGTCTTTGGCGGTTCTGTCGTGCTCTCCTTGCGGCCCGTCCCCGCGGCCGGGAAGGCTTGGTGCGCACGGCTCCCATGGCAAGAAAAAAGCCCCGACAAGCGGGGCTTAAGTGAAGGAGGAAACGCCCATGATTAGGCGGGCGTAGGGTGACCTGATTTGCCCGATCTGCCAATCAGAAATTCGGCTACGATTTGATATTTGGAATAAGTGTGACTTTTTCGTCACAGCGGGGCCTGACCTTCTGCGACCGACGGGGCCGAGATGACCGTGGACAACATGAATCGTCGACGCAACCTCGGTTTTTTCTTCGACCAATCCGTTGCGCGCGTGCCGGACAAGGTTGCGATCATTGATTTGTTCGGTGGACGGGAACGCTGCGCGACCTATCGAGAGCTCGACCAGCGCATGAACGGCGTCGCCAGCATGCTGGCTCGGCTCGGGGTACGCGCGGGTGAGCGCGTCGCCATGCTGATCGGAAACCGCATGGAGTTCATCGAATTCTTCTTCGGATCGATGCGCGCCGGCGCGATTCCGCTGCCGCTCAACACGCGGCTTGCTGCCGACACGCTCGAGCACATCATCACAGAGGCCGCGTGCGCGCTCGCGGTCATCGACCCGTCGAGCCACCGCGACGCGCTCGCGATCGCGCAGCGCTTGCCACTGCGCCAGCGGCTCATCCTCGATCAGCGCCAGGAAGGATTTCTCTCCTTCGAGGACGAAATGGCCAAGCCTGCGGTCCTCGTCGATCCGCCTGCTCTTGCCGACGATGCGCAAGCGTTCCAACCCTATACGTCCGGATCGACCGGCCGCCCTAAGGGCGCGATCATGACGCACCACGGCATGCTGTGGTACGTCGCCTACAATCAGCGCTACTGGCCCTCCGCGGAGAGCGATCGCGGGCTTGTTGCGCTCCCGCTCTTCCACAAGAACGCGTTGCGCGGCACGGTGAAGCCGATGCTTTATGCCGGCGGTTCGTTCGTGCTCATGCCGGCCTACGAGCCGCGCGCCTATCTCGATGCATTGGCCAAGTACAAGTGCACCTATTCGCGCGGTGTAGCCGCGGTGTTCACGATGTTTCTCCAGCATCGCGACTATCTGCGCACGCTCGACCTCGGCGTGCTGCGTCATATGACGATCGGATCGGCGGTGGTGACGCCCGAGCTCGTCGACGCGGTCGAGCGCGCGCTTCCGCACGTCAAGGTTTCGGAAAGTTACGGCTTGACCGAAGGCGGGAGCCCGCTGCGTGCGCCGATCGACGGCCGTGCGGTCCCGCGCGGCAGCCCTGGCGTGGCCGCGCCCGAGATCGAGCTCAGGCTGATCGACGCCGCGGGCAACGACGCCGACGAAGGGGAGCTTCTGATCCGCTGTCCCTACGTCTGCCGCGGCTATTACAACGAGCCGGAGATCACGCGCGCCAAACTCACCGATGGATGGCTGCACACCGGCGACGTCTTCTGCAAGGACAAGGATGGGTTCTTTTACTTCCGCAGCCGCGTCGATGACATGTTCAGCTGCGGCGGCGAAAACGTCTATCCGAAGGAGGTCGAGAACCTGCTGTTCGGCCATCCCGAGGTGGTCAATGCCGTGGTCGCGCCGGTGCCGCATGCGGTGAAGGGCTTCGTGCCGGCTGCGATGGTGATCGCGCGCGAAGGTTCGAGCGTGACGGCCGAGGATCTCAAGACCTATTGCCTGGCCAAGGGGCCGGCCTATTCGCATCCCCGTTTTGTCGACATTGTCGCTGCGCTGCCGCTCAACGGCGCGGGCAAGATCGATCGCCGCGCGGTGGCGTCGAAGCTCAGCGCCGCCCATGGGGAAAATCCCGGTGCGGATGGCGCGACCGCGTGATCGCGCAGCTGGCATCGCTTGCGAGCCAAGTCCAAAAGCCGAGTCCCGACGCCGCTTGTTGACAAGGCACCGGTGCAGGCTTGGAATGTTTGCGATCGGGCCGCATTCGCCGGTGCAATGGACCAAAAGACAACCGCATGACGCGCGCCGTCGCGAACACTACCTCTGGCGTCGGCGCGTCGCTTCTGCGCAAGGAGGACGCGCGCCACTTGCGCGGGCGCGGGCAGTTCGTTTCCGACGTGCAGCTTCCCCATACGCAGGACGTGGCCTTTGTCCGCAGCCCGCACGCCCATGCGCGCATCAGGGGTATCGCGGTTGCGCCCAATGCCGGCGGACGAATCTTCACCGCGCGTGACCTTCCGCGCCTCGCCGAGATGCGCGCGGTGCCGCAGGTGGCCGGCTTCAAGGTTTCGGGCTATCCGCCGCTGGCCACGCAAAAGGTGAGATATGTCGGCGAGGCCATTGCCGCCTGCATCGCGCCGACGCGCGCGGAAGCGGAGGACCTTGCCAACATGGTGAGGGTCGATTTCGAGGTGCTGCCGCCGGTCATCGACGCGGCTGCCGCGGTGACCGTGGCGCCCAGCCTGGTGCACGAGAATTGGGCGAACAACCTTTTCATCGAGCGCGTGTTCCAGGACGGCGACATCGACGAGGTCGCGCGCGCCGCCGACGTCGTCGTGCGCCGGAACTATCGCATGCACCGGCACGTCGCAGTTCCGCTCGAGGGGCGCGCAGTCCTGGCCTATCGCGACCATCGCCTGGACGAGCTCGTAGTCTATACCTCGACGCAAGTGCCGCACATCATCCGGCTGGGATTGTCCGAGGTGCTCGGGCTTGAGGAGCGCCGGATTCGCGTCATCGCGCCCGACGTGGGCGGCGGTTTCGGCTCGAAGGCGCGCTTGTCGCCGGAGGAGGCAGTACTCGCCGCGCTTGCGCTCGAGGTCGATCACCCCGTGCGCTGGGTCGAGGATCGCGGGGAACATTTCCTGGCGTCGACCCACACCCGCGATCATCGCTATCGCGTCGCCGCCTATGCCGACAAGCGCGGCCGGGTGCTGGGGATCGATGTCGAGTTGATCGTCGATGGCGGCGCCTATGCGATGTGGCCGAACGGGCCGTTTCTGGAGACCGGGATGGCCGCGCGCAATCTTCCCGGGCCCTACGACATTCGCCATTATCGGGTGAAGACCTACACCGTTGCCACCAACAAATCGCCGATCGGTCCTTATCGCGGGGTCGGCCGGCCGGGCGCCTGTTTCGCCATCGAGCGCACCATCGACGAGGTGGCACGCGCGGTCGGGCGCGATCCGGCCGAGGTCCGCATGGACAACATGGTCACGTCGGCGCAGATGCCTTACACCACGATCGCCAAGCTCAAATTCGACAGCGGCGACTATCCCGCTGCGGTCAGGCTTTGCGCCGACGCCATCGACCTTCCCGCGGTGCGCGCGCGGCAAAGACAGGGCGAGCCCGATGGCCGGCTGATCGGCGTGGGCTTTGCCTGCTATTCGGAACAGACCGGCCACGGCTGTGGCGAATGGGTCAGCCGCGGCAGTCCGTTCATTCCGGGCTACGAAAGCTGCACCGCGCAGCTGATGCCGGACGGCACGCTCGTCCTGTCGGTGGGGATTCAGTCGCACGGGCAGGGCCTGGAGACCACGCTGGCCCAGATCGCGCACCAGGAGCTCGGCATCGATCCCGCGAAGATCTCCGTGCGCCACGGCGACACCGCGCTGTCTCCATTCGGGATGGGAACGATCGCCTCGCGCAGCATCGTCATGGCCGGCGGCGCGGTTGCCCATACCACGCGCCTCCTGCGAGAAAAAATCTTGAAGATCGGAGCGCATTTGCTGCAATGCGACCCCGCCGACGCGCGCTGCGCCGGCGGCAAGGTCGTCGCCGGCAGCGGCGCCGTCGGCATCGAGGAGGTCGCCCGCGTCGCCCATCTGCGGATGGAGGCCTTGCCGCAGGGGGTCGAGCCGCTCCTGAGCGTCACCTCGACCTATCAGCCCGGCATCGACACCGGGGTCTATTCATACGCCACCCACGGCGCGGTGGTGGCGGTCGATCCGGCGACCGGCATGATCGAGCTCATCGACTTCGCGGTCGCGGAAGATTGCGGAACCATGATCAATCCGATGATCGTCGAGGGCCAGGTGCGCGGCGGCGTCGTGCAAGGCATCGGCACCGCGCTCTACGAAGAGATTCCTTACGACGAGCAGGGCCAGCCGCTCGCCGCCACGCTCGCCGACTACCTCGTACCCTGTGCTGCGGAATTGCCGGCGATCAAGATCGTGCACATGCATACGCCCACGCCCCATACCGAATATGGCGTCAAGGGAATGGGTGAAGGCGGCGCCATCGCGCCGCCGGCTGCGATCGCCAATGCGGTGCGCGATGCGCTCGCGCCCTTGGGCGCCGAGGTGAACGAGACGCCGCTGACGCCGCGACGGGTGCTGGCGGCGATCCGTCGAGCGCAAGCGTCGTCGCAAGCGCCGTAGAGTGGCGCTAGACTGCCATCGGAAACGATCAAAGGAAGCCAATCATGCTGTCCGATGCCGACCGCAAGAAAGCCGCCGACATTCTCATGAGCGCGGAAAAGGAGCGCAAACAGGCGGTCCAGCTGACCAAGACCTGGCCGGATATCACCATCGAGGACGCCTATGCCATCTCCACCGAAGTGGCCAAGCGTAAGATCGCGCGTGGCGCCAAGC
>JBKOXY010000324.1:0-14086 GCA_046725125.1 Pseudomonadota bacterium
GCGAAAACGTCTCGACTGGGGCGATATAATACGGAGTCTCAGGCGGCCGGCAGCCACGGAGGACGTCCCACGACATCGACAGATCAATCTTTACGACGAGTAATCGTCCGCGGCATGTCCTTTCGACACACTGCAACGCCCTTGCGGTTGATTCGGCAGTCGACAAAAGGCATACCCTTGCGATCTAAAGCTTGAAGCCGTCGGTAGAGGGCCCGCGAACAACGCCGGGTGTCGAGGGGAGGTCCGTCATAGGACAAAAGACCGTCGAGAAAGTGCTCCATCGCTTTCTTCGGAGTCAGTCCGAAGCCAAAGATGTGTCCCAACAACTCGTTGTCAACGATCACGTACATGGGTTGCAATCGAACTGCTTAAGACTGCAGTTGAGCCTGGGCCTCTGCTTCCAACATGTTACCGAATCCTATACGCGGTGTTTGAGAAAGTCACGCCAGCCTAATCCACGCTGCTCGCGGGCATGTCGCTGATTCGCTTTTATGAGATGCTGGGATGCGGCCCAGCTAAAACGGCGTTTTCGCTGACGGTGTTTGGCAGTTCGGACGGTCACTGTCCCCCGCGGCATGTCCTTTCGACAAACGGCAACGCCGTCGCGGTTGATTCGGCAGTCGACAAAGAACATACCCCTGCGCTCCGGAGCTTGAAGCTGGCAGTAGAGGGCCGGCGGGTGTCGAGGGGAGGTCCGTCATAGGACAAGAGACCGCGGAGAAAGTGCTTCATCGCTTTCTTGGGGGTCAACCCGAACCCAAAGATCTGCCCGCTCTCGCTGTGAACGATCACGTACATGGGTTACATTTAGCTCCCTTGAGACTGCGATTGGGCCTGAGCCTCCGCTCCAATATGTTAACGATCCTACAGGCGACACCTTAAGAAAGTCACGCCGGTCTAATCCCCGCTCATCTTCACCTCACTGATGCTGTTTATGAGATGCTCAGATGTCTCAGTTGCAAAATGCTCCTTTCGAGTTGTACCAGCAAGGCTCTTGAGGCAGCGCTGCTACGTCGGGACTACGCATTTAATTTCTGGAACTGTGTGAATACGTGCATGCAGCAATACGGATGTCCAACTGTTAGAGGCTAAGCAAGAGTCGATGTCCAGGAATCGGAAGATATCCCGGGAAGCGGCGAAGAAGATTGTCGGCCTGATGATCAAGCATGGAGCGGAGCAAAATGCGGTCCTCGCCGAGATACAATCCATTTGTGCGGATCATGAATTTCAATAGTTGAATTGTACCCCGATCTGAAGCCATCGCAGCTGGAATAAGCGTCTCCAATCGCCTCTGCGCAACGGAGTGCCCTCAGTCCGGCATAGTCGGCGCCCTGCGAAATCTTTCTGAGAATATCGGCAATGACGACGGAGCGTGCTCTTGTCGGGGCGACGGCCGCGCGCTATGTTCAAACGGTCGTTTGAATTATGGGAATCGGCATGCTGCGGCCAGCAAGAGTGACGCGAGTCTCGAAGGCCACGCGGGACAAGATCATCAAAGCGGCGTCCCACGTCTTTGCACGCAACGGTTATGAGGGCGCCGGCATCCGAGCCATCGTCGCCGAGGCGGACGTCAACCAGGCCGCGATCAATTACCATTTCGGTAGCAAGGAAGGGCTTTATCGCGCGGTTCTGCAAGCAGCATTGCGCGCGCTGATGAAGGATGACGATGCGCCGCAGAACCCCGACACCCTCCCGCGCGAAGCGGCATTGCGCTGGTTTGTGCGCCGGCAATTGCGGCCGATGACCGCTCGCGACGAACTCAGCGAATATGTGCGCATCTTCAACTGGGAAACACTCAAGCCGAGCCCGGTCTTCCGCAAATTCATGGCCCGGGAGGCGGCACCTTTCTTTGCCGCCGCGACCGAGTCGGTTCGTCGGTTCCTGCCGAACAGGGCCACGGACAGGCAGGCGGTTGTCGGCGCTTTGTGGCTGTTTGGGCAGTGCAGCATTTTCGTTCGCAACGCCGAGCAGCTTGCCAACCCGCCGCTGCGCCTCAAGATCGACGAGCGCTTCGTGGACCGACTTGCCGACACGGTCGCCACCTGGGCCGCGGACGGGCTCGGCCGACCGCCGACGCGGTCCTAGGGACGCATCGCGCCAACGGCAGTCGGACGACGACGGGGTCCTGCTATCCGCCCAAGTCCCTTAGCGCGCACGCTTTCCGCCGCGCGCCCGCATCCGCTCAATCGCGCCAGGGCGTCACTTTTCCCCTGCTTTGCCACGCTTGCTTTTTCTTTCTGCCCTGAAGTTGTCTCAAACGGATGTTTGAAAATCAATCAACCGTTTGAAATCGGAGGGGATCGTGCGGACAAGGTTTACTTTTCTGTCCAGGTTCGCTGCCAAATTCATCGAAGTCGCAGGGGCGGGGCTCGCCAGCGCGCTCTGCGCTTATTTCCTCGGCCAGATCGAAAGGCCGCCACCTCCTCCGGCAACGGTCGTGCAGATGTCGCCCGTGAACGCAGAGCGCACGCGGATGGCGCGGGACGATCACCCGCGCCTTGGCGAAAGCGCGCGGACGGAGACCGAAGGCCAGCCGGACAGCGTGGCGGCCACCCCGGCAACCGCCTCAGCGCCGAAGCTTGCGAAACCGGCACAGGCCGCACTACCGCGCCGCAATCAGCGGTCGGAGCAGGGCCCGCTCGCGGAAGCGAAGGCGCCCTCGGGCGAGCCGCTGGCGATCTCGCCATCCCGCGTCGCATCCAATTCTGCGCCTAAGGCGGCGGGGCAAAGCGTCCAAGCGCCAGCCGGCTATGATGGAGTTCTGGCATCGAATAGCGGCGAGGAGGAACGGCCGCTGCTCGCGAGACTTAAACAAATCCCGTCCTGGTTCTTGCCCGAAAACGACAGGATTTTTGGCGAACTTCCTCGGCCGCCAATGCCGGTCGGCGAATTCTTGCAGAGTTCGATGTAGGCGGCGCCCGGCCGATTCGGACCGGGCGGGAGATCGTCTTTGTCATTTCCAGCTTTGCCGTTAGCGCGGCCGATGCGCTCTTGCGGGCGCCATCGGCCCGGCGGGCTATTTGAGCACTGGGGGTTGGACTCGTGGCCTCAAAGAGTGCTCCGCGATTCGTCGATATCCCGGCCGCGCAAGATGACCGTTGCCATGCCTCATATCTGAGCGGCGATTTAAGCCCGTGAGAGGGCATTTTTCTGTTGCCATCGCTCCCGTTTCGCCGGTCCGCGGCCCGAGTTCCGCCTCAGTTCCGTTCATCAATAATGTCGGGAGTATTGGAACACACCAGCGCGCATTGCGGGAGAGGACCTACGAAAAAGGGCGCGGTGAGTGGGGGCATGCCGTGACTCGCTTTTCAGGATCAAAATTTGCCACGGCGCTGCAGCCCCGCGGCGTGGCGAAATACGCCCTCGAGCTGGCGATCATTGGCGCCAGCTATTTTGTTCTGGCGAAAGCCGGCCTGACGCTCGCCGCGATCTACTCGAGCGCCGTCCCTATCTGGCCGCCCGCCGGCTTTGCCTTGGCCGCCGTCCTCTTGCGCGGTCTGCGCATTTGGCCGGCGATTTTTGCCGCAGCATTTGCCATCGGCGTGCCGCCCGACATTGCCGATGCGCGCGTTGCCGCTTCGATCTTGCTGTCCCTGGGCGTTGCGGCGGGCAACACGCTTGAAGCGATCATCGGCGGCTACCTGATCAACGTCTGGTCCCAGGGCCGCAAAACCTTCGATACGGCGGCCGCAGTCGTGAAATTCGCCTTGGTCGGCCTCGGACCCAGCACGATGATCGGCGCGGTCGTCGGCGTCGGCAGCCTGTATCTCGCCGCAGACGTTGAATGGGGGAACTTCGTCGCCCTAGGCGCCGCATGGTGGCTTCGCGACGCGGCGGGGGCGCTGGTGATCACGCCGGTCGTCGTGCTGTGGGCGGTCGCTGATTTCCGAGGCTTCAATCTGGACAAGGTCTTGGCCTCGGGCGCCACCATCGTCGTAGCGAGTGCCGTAGGCCTTATCGCCTTCAGTCCGCTCATCGAGCAGAGCGTGAACAGGAGCGCGTTGGGGTTCCTGGCGGTGCTGCCGCTGTTGTGGGCGGCGCTGCGGTGCGGAGGGCGCGACACCGCGACCGCCGTGCTCATTCTCTCGTGCTTTGCCGTCTGGGGCACGTTGGCGGGCGGCGGGCCGTTCGCGGGCGCGACCCTTGACGACGCGTTCTTGCCGCTGATCGCGTTCATGCTCAGCATTTCGGTTGTGAGCCTCGCCCTGAGTGCGCATGTCGCGGTGCGAAAACGCATCGAAATGAAGTTGCGCCAGCAGGAGCACATTCTCCGCGCCATGTTCAGTCAGTCCGTCGTGGGCATCGCCCAGATCGACACGGCGGGGCGTTTTACCCTTGTGAACAATGGATTTTGCGGCATCGTCCGACGTCCGGCGCCAGAACTCCTGCAGATGGGCATCCAAGATCTGACCGAGCCCGACGACCTGCCCTACATCCGCAATCTCATCGGGCAGGCCATCCACAGCGGAGATGGATTCGCCATCGAGACGCGAAACATGTTGCCCGATGGCTCGCGCTTGTGGGTCCGCAACAATGTGTCGGCCATTACCGATCGCAGCGGCGCCGTGCGTCACCTCATGGTGGTCGCGGAGGACGTTACCGACCGTCGCCGCGCCGCGGAGGATTTACAGCGCGCGCATGACGACCTGCGGAAGGCGGTCGCGGAACGCACCGCGACCCTCAGGCAGACGACCGAGGTCCTTCATACCGAGATCGAGCAGCGCAAGCGCGTCGAAGCCGCGCTCAAGCACGACATCGCCGAGCGCCGCAAGGCGCAAGAGGCGCTGATGGAAAGCGAGTGGCGCTTTCGGACGGTCATCCAAGGCGTCACCGATTATGCGATCTTCATGCTCGACCGCAGCGGTTACATCACTAACTGGAACGTGGGGGCGCAGCGCATTCACCAATACGCCGCGGCGGAAATTATCGGGCAGCATTTCAGCCGGTTCTATTCCGAGGAGGAGCAATACCGCGGCGAGCCCGCACGCGCGCTCCAGGTCGCCGCCTACGAGGGCAAATGTGCCGTCGAGGGCTGGCGCGTGCGGCGCGACAAGAGCCTATTCTGGGCGAGCGCCGTCATCGAGGCGGTCCGCGACGAGGCGGGCACCCTTGCCGGCTTCGTGAACATCACGCGCGATATCACCGAGAGACGGGAGGCCCAGGCATCGCTCGAGCGGGCGCAGGAGCAGCTGGCGCAGTCTCAGAAGATGGAAGCGCTCGGTCAACTGACGGGCAGCATCGCCCACGACTTCAACAATCTGCTGATGATCGTCAGCGGTCACGCGCAGCTGCTGCGCCGCCGGCTCACCGATCCCAAGCATCTGCAGGCGATCGACGCGGTGCATTCGGCCGCCAATCGCGGCGAGAGCTTGACGCGTCAGCTCCTGGCGTTCTCGCGGCGCCAGCCGCTCAACCCCGTCGTCACCGACCTCAAGGAACGCATCGAGGCCGTGCATGAAATGCTGGTTGGCTCGCTACGCGGAAACGTCCAGCTCAAGTGCGACATACCGGCCGATGTTTGGCCGGTTGAGGTCGACATCGCGGAGCTCGAACTGGCGTTGGTCAACATTGCGGTCAATGCGCGTGACGCCATGCCCGGCGGAGGCTTGATCAAGCTGTCGGCCCGCAACGTCAGCCTGAAAAAGAGCGACGGGGTAGATCAGCTTGAGGGAGACTTCGTCGCCCTTGCGATGACAGATACCGGTGTCGGCATCGCGCCGGACGTCCTGCCGCGGATTTTCGAGCCGTTCTTCACGACGAAAGCGCTCGGAAAAGGTACCGGTCTCGGATTGGCGCAGGTCTACGGCTTTTCCCATCAATCGGCGGGCACCGTCGTCGCGACCAGCGCGGTCGGCAGCGGCACCACCATCACCATTTACCTGCCGCGCAGGCAAGCGGCACCGGTCGAGGCCGCCGTGCAGGCGCCTCCGACCCAACCCATTGTGCCCGGGCAAGGCACCATTCTCGTGGTCGAGGACAACGCGGAGGTCGCCGACATCACCGCTTCTCTCGTCGAGCAGCTCGGTTATCAGACCGCGCGCGCGGAAAATGCCACCGAGGCGCTGAACCGGCTGCGACGCGGCGACAAGGTCGATCTCGTTCTCAGCGACGTCGTCATGCCCGGCGGTATGAACGGCATCGCGCTGGCGCAGGAAATTGCCAACCACTATCCGCACATCCCCGTCGTTCTTACCAGCGGCTACAACGACGTGGTGCAAACCGCGCAAAATCGGTTCGCGATTTTGCGCAAGCCATTCCAGCTATCGGTTCTGGAAAAATCCATTCGTGAAGCGCTTGAACGCGGCGCAACGCGCGACGACGGTGAGCGCGTGCTGCAAATCGCGCGCTGGCGCGGCACGACCGGGCGGGAATGAACGCGGCGACACCGCGCTCCCGCCGGGCAGTCAACCGCAATCACGCAAGTGATCGAAGCTTCGGAGCCCGCAATTCTCGCATTGCGGCCGGTGGAGCACCGGGAACCGACGGTGCTGTTGGTGTGCTACGCGAACAGTAAAATGGCCCCGCACAGGGCGAGCCCGGCGACCCAAATCAAGTCGAGGTTGACCCATCCCCGTCGCAGAAAATCGACCCCTGTCCAGTGGTAGACGATGAGTGAAACCGCGGCGATGGTTGCGAGCATCGCACCGGAATGAACGCCGAGCGCGGCGAGCGCAAGGGGAGCGCCGGAGGTCGCCTCGGGCGCCGACGCCGCGGAGGCGCAAATCGGCGCCAGCGCCGGGATCAGCATCAAGCCGGCGCCGTGCGCACTCGCCATCAGGAAGGACCATAGGACGAGACCCAGCAGGCCGGTCTGCATCCCGACCCGCACGCGCCGTTGATGGCCATAGAGCGCATGCCAGGCGGCCCAGGCGATGAGCACGATCGCCGCCAGCCGAATCAGCATCGTGTGATCGATGACAAGCCCGAGCGCAAGCACGGCAAGCAGCACCGCGGCAACCGCGGCCGCGTGCCCAACGGCGATCGGAACCAGCGACAGCAGCACGATCCGCTGGCTTCCGCGGTGCAGGCCGAGTGCGACCGCGAACAGCCAGCCCATTGCCGGATTGAGCCCGTGAAAAAGCCCAAGGCCCGCGAGCGCCAACCACGGCCAGACCTCGGTAGAGACTGCGCTCATGCCGATCCTCGCGGCGCGGGTACGGCTGCCTTCCCCGATTTGGTTACGTCACGGATAGCAATAGGAATCCGATGAGCAGTCACCGCCTTGCAGCCGCACTTGGTGCGGTCGGTGCCCTTTCGGCCAATCGATGAAGAACTTCGGGTCGAACGCGATACCTCCCGCGGGGCCGGCGTCGAGCTTGACCATCCAGCCGTCGATCCCCTCCGGATAGAACTGCGGATCGATCGCGCCGTATAACGAATTGGTGAAATAAACGCGCCGCCCGTCGCGGCTGACCTCCACCATCTGCGGGCCGCCGTTGAGCTTGCCGTTCTTCGCGCCCGGGTGCGTCGCGCGCGACACGATCCCCCCAATGCGCACCTTTCCGGTGAGCTTCGGGTTGAATGGATCCGACACGTCGTATTGCTGCAGGTCGCCGGTCCCCCAGCACGCCACGTAGAGGAAGCGGTCGTCCATCGATAGATCGATATCGGTCACGAGCGGCGGAACCGCCTTGAAGCCCTTGAGCACAGGCGGAAGGTCATCGGGATTTGCCGGCTCGGCCGGGATCGAGATGATTTTTTTCACCGCCCACCGGTTGCCATCGCGGTACCAGGTCCAGATCGAAGAGGACAGATCCTTCAGGCTGATCACGCAATTGACGAAGCCATGGGCTTTGGTCGGGTCGTGCGCGGGCCTGAGCTCGAACACAAGCTGGTGTTCTTCACCGAAATCGATCTCTTGCAGGTGGGTGCGCTTGGTGAAATCCCAGAAGTGCAGGCGCCTGCCGTATTTGCTGCCGAGGAGAATTTCCGGAACGAGGCCGTTTTCGAAGGTGTCGGGCGTGCCCCATTCGCTGGTCACCATGGTGTCGTAGCCTAGATGCCACCACACCTCATAACCGAGCTGCTGCGATCCGCGGTCGACCTCCCAGCGGCCAAGGGGTTCGAAACTCTCGTGATCCATGACGAACACGCCGCCGGGCGCCTTGCCGTCCTTGTTTCCGAGGGCCGCGACATAGATGCCCCCGGGCCCGCAGTGGACGGTATGCGGGCGGGTATAGCCGGTCTTGTCCGCAAGCTCCGCCGGCTCGATGACTTTGACGATCTTCGGCGCCCGCGGATCGGGTTTGGTGTCGAGAATGTAGATGCGCGAGGAGCGCAGGCCCGGGACCACGAGGTAGCGTCGCTCCACATGGGGGTGCGGCGCGTTCGGGCACAAACATGACGAGCAGGCGTTCCAGCCAAAATGATGGAACTCGTCGCCAACCTCGGTCGCCGCCACGTTGCCGATAATCTTGGAATACGATGACGATTTCGGATCGACATCGACGACCGCGATGCGGTCGGGGGATTTTCGGTCGGGATCGAAGGCCGCGACATAGGCGAGCGATTCGGGCGGCGCCTTCGCCGCTTGGCGCGGAGAGGGATAAAAAGTTGGATCAGGCGTCCAGGTGGGCATGTGATTCTCTCCTCTCGAGACTGACTTGCTTCTCCATGTCTCGGCTTGGGTTCCATTGCGCAAGCATGTTGCGCTTGACCGACCCCACCCCGATCGAATCACTTGCGCGCGGCGCCCGTTTTCTCCAGCTCGCAAGCGCCCTGCGGGATTTGCGCGAGCGACGGCGTTCTGTGCGGTTTGGGGCATTCTAGCTCGGCAGCCCGCGGCATATCGAGCCAGGATCGGCTCTTGTACCCGGTCCGTTCTGGTGCGCCACTGGATTGCGGCCAGCAGAACGGCATGGGTGCGCGGGACATCAGAGATGTCCAAAGTGAAGTCGCCCGATACTGCTGCCGAGACCGCCGAAAGGCGGCCGATCGAGCGAGGGAAAAAGTAGCAATGCGTGCCCGGACCGGCGCCCGGACCCGGGGTGTCTCCGAAGCAACGCGGCCTGCACGGATGGGCAGATCGAGGGTAAGGCCGTTGACCAATTTCACTTTCTGAGGAAGATTACCGACGAAATACCCGGACGCGCTACGCGAACAGAACGAGCGTTGAATGTCGACTAGGGGGCACGTAGTCGCAGTCACCTGTCTTGCTTTGGAGGCACGCATCGCCCTTGGTCCGGGCGTGGCGGTCATCTGCAATCATGCCTCCCAGCTCGTGGCCTCGCTGGAGGCGGCGGCCAAGCGTGGCGCTGCGGGCATCATCAGCTTTGGAATTGCCGGCGGATTGGCGCCCGATCTCGATGCCGGCGACTGGGTGGTTGGATCAGGCGTCAGGACCGAGCAGGGGCACTTTCCAACCGACCGTGGATGGGCACGCGCACTGCTCGAGGCGCTTCCGAGCGCCGTCCACGCGGAGATCGTCGGTGCCGACGCCCCGGTTGCGGAGCCCTCGGAAAAACGTCGGCTTCACCTGCGCACCGGTGCCGTCGCCGTCGATACCGAATCACACGTTGCGGCCAGGATCGCGGCCGCGCACCGGATTCCATTTGCCGCCTGCCGGGCGGTCATCGATCCGGCCCACAGCGTGCTTCCGCCCGCGGCGATGTACGGATTGCGCCACGACGGCACGGCGGATGTATTCGCGGTATTGCGCTCCGTTGTGCGGCAGCCCAGCCAGCTTCCTGCGCTCACCCGCACCGCGCTCGATGCCCGCATCGCCGCGGCGGCGCTGCGGCGCGGCCGACGGTTGTTGGGCGCGGGACTGGGCTTCCCGTATTTCAGCGAGCCTGCGCTTGACGGCCGGATGGCCATCGAGATGGGCTGAGCCGTCGGCCAGCCGTCACCTCTTTGCGGGAGAGCCGTGGCGTTGCTGCGCCGTGATGTCGACGGCGCGAATCATCTTGCCCGGGTCTCGATTTCGACGCTGATCCGCCAGGCGAATTCCTCCGGCGCCGCGCATCGCCTATAGCCTCTGCTCGGCCTGAATCAATTTTTGCAAGATTTGCTTGTACCGCACCGGCCCCACGTCGATCGCGAGAATGACCGGATCAACCGCAGTCGCCGCGGCATCGATCATCTCTTGCTGCGCCTCGATCACCGGTGCGTCTTGCTCCTCGAATGCGAACCGGCGGGTTGTCGATATCTTGTCCTTAATCTGCGCGTTCAACCGATCATCCGCGGTTAAAACGTTGAACCGCACGGCGGTGAAGAAATAGTGGGTGGTCTTGTCGCTTTCCGGGGTGAGCATATGAATTGCATGATAACCGGTCCCGCTCTCGGGCACGGCCCCGGGCGCGCAAATTCCTGTCAGCAGACGCAAATTGCTGGGCGCCATCCACCGCATGCGGGTGAACTTGTCGACGCGTTCCGGCACCGACGGCATCAGAATGGCGAATAGTCCCGGCGCGGTCGCATTGCGGGCGTAACGGCCGACGACGACGTCATCGCCGTCCTGCTCGACGGTGATTTCGGATTCGACCGTATCCGCATTGCCGAGAATTCCGTCGTGCAGATAGGACGTATGGCTCAAGTCGAGCAGATTATCGATGATGAGCTCGTAGTTGGCGCGAATGGTGATTCGGTCCCGTTTCGTCGCGTGCGTCGCCGGAACATTATCGAGCACGCTGAAGTCCGGCACTTTTGCAAGATCGGGCGGCTGTTCGCCCATCCAAATCCAGATCGCCTTGTGCTTCTCCGTCACTGGATAGCTGCGGACGCGGGCGCGGGGAGGAATGTTTTTCGTTCCATGCGGGTTCAAGACGCAAGCGCCGGACGAGTCGAATTCCAACCCATGATAGGGACACTGAACGCGATCGCCGGCGACGATCTTGCCCATATGCAGGGGTGCGAACCTGTGCGGACAGCGATCCTGCAGTGCGGCAACATGTCCGTCCGATTTTCGGAAAAGAACGACCGGCTCTTTCAAAATCGTGCGGCTGAGCAATTGACCGTCGACGAGGTCATCGGACCAGGCGGCGACATACCACGCGTTGCGGAGATAGGTCCCGCTGATCATTTTCTTTTTGCTGTCGAAAAGCTCGAGCTCCATGGCGCGCGTCATCGCGGGTCCTCCATGTCTGAGGCCGACTAAGCAGAGGCTCGATCTTCGCAATGGCGAGGCGGCGTGCCTGCGCGAATGCAGCGGATTATCTTTCGGGCCGTCGTTGCGGGTCAAGCCGCCGTCTCGGGCGTGACGCACGGCGCAAAGCCGCTCGACGCCCTTTGCGCTGACGGTGGCAGCCGCGAACCATCAGTTCGCGTCGACGGGAACCAAACCGCTCGCCGAACGATAATCTTGTGGCGTTCCCGGAAGGCCCCACTGCCCCCCAAGAGCCAACGGGAGCGCTAAGGCCCCGGTGAAAACCTCGCCGGGGCCTTCCCTATGCGCCCTCCCGAACGCTGGGGCGCTCGCCGTCTCAGCCTGCGTCCGCCGCTCCTCTCTCGGCAGGTGCGACAAATCCTTATCGTCTCACGCGATTCATCACGTGGCAGGTGGCGACGATCGAATGGGTCGGGCTGGTGCCGTTGTGGGTGTAGCACTTTTCTATGCTATCCGGCGAAATGAGGGTGATGCGAAAATAGCCGTCCATATCGGCGCCGACGATCGTCTTGTTGTCGCTCGCAATCGCCCACGCGAACGGCTCTTGGGTATTGGCGGCCGTGGACGAAGAGCGACCCCAGACAAGCCGGCCCTCTTGGCCATCCACGACGTAAGTCGCCTCGATGTCGCGCAGGCGCGGCGGGTCGGCAGCGGTTTGCGGACCTGGATGATGGGGATTGGTGCCGAACACGATCGCCTTGCCCTTTCCCGACCATGTGCCCTTGAGATCGGGAATTGCGTCCTGTGCGAGTGCGGACGTTGCTGCCGCGCCGACAAGCGCCAACGCAAAGACAAGATGTCTCATCGCTTCCTCCCGTGCTGATACGATCGCTCTTGGAGTTGGATTGGCTGGGGGACTAGGATTCGAACCTAGATTAACGGAGTCAGAGTCCTATAACGAGCATTGTTTCCACCAGGGAATTTGCCTGTATGTCGCGTTTGTGTCGCATCGAGTCCCGCCGAATTAGATCAGCTTTCGCTCGACCACGTACCGGCGCCCTTCGGCGGTTATAGCCCAATTGCTGTCGTCATCGAGGAACCCTGTGATATCGGCCAATTTTGGCCTCCTGCAACCGATCAAGGTGATACTCAAGGATGCCTCTTTTGAAGCCAAGCGCAATGGCCATTGCTCCGACAGCACGATGCTCAATCTTGTTTGCTCGGAACAGATAGCCGTGCGGTTCAGCCGCGCCGAAGGCGCTATAGCTTCTGCCTATTCGACCAAATCGTGACGGGCGTCACAGATTTCTCCCCGGTCCAGCTTGTACAAGCCAAGCTCAGAGTCTGGTCCCAGGAGAAAGAACGTGGCACCGAAACTAGATAGACTCGCACCCATCTTCGGAATGGTTGCGACGTTATTTGCCAAGGCTACGACGAAGCTCGGGCTGGCAACGACCATCGCGACTCTTTGGTTGACCGCAGTCCCCATCGCTGGCGCGGTTGCTGACGGAGTCCCTATCAGCGCGGCACGCGCGGCGGCCATTCACGAGTGCAACCTCTTGGCCGCACGATATCCGCTACACGACTGGGGTAACACCCAAATCTATCTGTATCGGTCCTGCATGGCCCGACATGGCCAACAAGAATGATTGGCAAAGCGCGGCCGCAAATGCCGTCGGTCGCAGTGCGGCAGCGGCGGCGCCCGGGTGCTCGCTTAGTCGTTCCATTAGATGCATTGTCAGCAGTACCGTTTGCCGGGTGGCGCTAATATCAAGATGGAGGACCGATCATGAAAAAGCTCGGTATGCTTGGGATAATCGGGGGGGCCGCAATATTGACTGCGGCGCCCTTCTCCCTGCAATGGTCGCAAAAGAATGTGGCTCTGTCGCTTGACAGCGCCGAAGCCCAGGTAGGACGGCCGCCAACTGCGACGAGCGTTGCAGGTGTCAGCCGAAGGGTTCATCGAAGGGCATATCGCCGCGCAGTTTACGCAACCGCAGTGGCTGGATTGGATGGATACGGCTATTACCGCTATAGCTTGCCGGCCTCCTGCGGCTACGTACCGTACGGCTTCAGCTACGCCGCACCTTGCGGCATCTACAGCAGCAGCTACGCCGCAGCTTACGAGCGTCTACAAGCAACAGCTACGGCTGCACCTTACGGCTACAGCTATGCCGCACCGTACAGTTATTACGGACCGTCCAGCTACTACCGGCGTCCTTTCGGGATTTTCTACTGAGGGTGCCTGCCGCGTGGAATGAGCGAGCTTAGCGGCCCAGCCTGTACGCTTGCGCATACTCTACCCGCGCTGTCCCTTCGGTGGCAGCTTGTGCGCCAACTCGGGCCATAGCTCTTCGAGCACTTCGCGCATCTCGTCAGAGATAACGCCGATGCTTGCGATTATTCTGCAACATGGACGCGGCATGGCAGGCGCTCTTGAGTGCAGTCAGAATTCAAGATATGCCGATGGAATAAGGACTTTTTGAGTGGCTGGGGGACTAGGATTCGAACCTAGATTAACGGAGTCAGAGTCCGCTGTTCTACCATTGAACTATCCCCCAATTGGGAAACGCTAATCTGTGAGTGTAACCTCCGGGGCGCGTCCACGCCTCGTTCCTTTCTCTTGGTCAGCGCGGGGGCTCGAACGTCGACGCGACGCCAGCACATCTAGGACATCTGGGTCGGCTTTCCAAGCGCGAAAGGCCCGGCCCCTAGCGTGGGCGCCACCCGGTGTTTTGCGACCGTCGCATTGTCTCGCCGCGTCGCTCGATTGTAGCGGCAGACGCCGCTCACGCCGTGCGCCGGCCCGACATGCCGAATGCCACGGTGGCGATGGCCACCAGCGCACAGGCGGCGACGTAGAGGAACACCCCGCGCGGAAACCCGTGGTCGAGAAACTGCGCGAAGATCAAGGGCGCCACCATGCCGCCGATATGAAAGCCGGTGGTGACGAAGCCGAACACCTTGCCGAACGAGCCCGGCGGGGTGACCGAGCGCACGATCATATCGCGCGACGGCATGGTCATGCCGCTGGCGAAACCG
>JBKOXY010000159.1:0-3763 GCA_046725125.1 Pseudomonadota bacterium
AGCGGCCAACGTCGGCCCGGACGGGCGAGGGGGGAGAGACGCGTTCGGCGGCGGTCATGAACATCGACAAAGCGGCGCCAGCACCCGCCGCACCAGGGATGTCCTACCATAGGTGCGGCGAGGTTAAGGCGCGATTAACCATCGGTCGCGTCATGCGGGCGATGGAGGGCCAAAAAGTGAGGGGCCCCAGCTTGCGCTGGGACCCCCCGACGGCAAGGGCGGTGCCGGGTCTCCGCCCTAACCGTATCTCGTCAGTGAACGGTCTCGCCGTGCAACGCGAGATCGAGACCCTCGCGCTCCACCTCATCGCTGACGCGCAGTCCGATGAAGATGTCGACGATCTTGAGGATGATCAGCGACACGACGGCGTCGTAGACGAAGACGATGACGATGCCCTCGATTTGGTTGACCACCTGCATCGCGTTGCCTTCGATCAGGCCGGCGGTGCCGCCGTACTGCTCGATCGCGAACACGCCGGTGAGCAACGCGCCGACGATGCCGCCGACGGCGTGCACGCCGAAGGCGTCGAGTGCGTCGTCGTAGCCCAGCATGTGCTTCAAGCCGGTGCATCCCCAGTAGCAGAGAATGCCGGCGGCGATGCCGATGCAGAGCGAGCCCAGGGGGCCGACGAAGCCCGATGCCGGGGTAATGGCGACGAGGCCGGCAATGGCCCCGGTGCAGATGCCGACGACCGTCGGCTTGCCCCGCATCATCCACTCGACCAGCATCCAGGTGAACGCGGCCGTCGCCGTCGCCATCTGCGTCACCAGCATGGCCATGCCGGCCTGCATGCCCGCGGTCACGGCCGAGCCGGCGTTGAACCCGAACCAGCCGACCCACAACAGCGAGGCGCCGATGAAAGTGAGCACCATGTTGTGGTTGGGGCCGGTATCTTTGCGCTTGCCGAGGACGAGGCACGCCATCAGCCCGGCCACGCCGGAATTGATGTGCACGACCGTGCCGCCGGCGAAGTCGAGAACCTTGACCCACGCGTCCGCGTTTGCGGCGGCGAGGAATCCGTCCGGCCCCCAGACCCAGTGCGCGATCGGCGAATACACGAAGATCGCCCATAGGCCGATGAACCACAGCATCGCCGAGAATTTCATGCGCTCGGCGAACGCGCCCGCGATCAGCGCCGGGGTGATGATGGCGAAGGTCAACTGGAAGCAGATGTAGACCGTCTCGGGAATGGTCGGCGCCAGCGGATTGGGATTGCCGATGCCCTTGGCTATGTCGCTCACGATGCCCTGCAGGAAGGCGCGGTCGAGCCCTCCGATGAACGGGGTGCCCGATCGGAATGCCAGGCTGTAAGTGAAGATCAGCCAGAGAATGCTGATCAGACAGGTGATGGCGAAGCTCGTCATCACGGTGTCACCCACGTTCTTCTTGCGGACCATGCCGCCGTAGAACAGGCCGAGACCTGGTACGGTCATCATCAAAACTAGCGCCACGGAGGTGAGCATCCAGGCGGTGTCGCCGGAATTGGGCGTGCAGTTCTCGAGCACGGCCAATTTTGGATCCGCGTTGCCGGCACAAGCTGGCGGTCCCGCCGCCGCCTCCGCCGCGGGTGCAGCGGCTGCCTCCTCGGCGTACGAGCCGTTGATCGCTGAGAAACTCAGGAACAGAGCGAAGAGAACCCCCAACGCGAGAGCCACGAGTCCCGCACGGGTTGGTTTCTTGAACGTCATGGGTCTAACTCCTGTCGCTAGACGTTTGAGTGCGGGTTCAGAGTGCTGCGGTGTCGGTCTCGCCGGTGCGGATGCGCACGGCGGTGTCGATCGAGAGGACGAAGATTTTTCCGTCCCCGATCTGACCGGTCTTGGCGGCCGTAGTGATGGTGTCGATCGTCTTGTCGACCTGGTCGCTTGCGACCGCTACTTCGATCTTGATTTTTGGCAAGAAACTCACCGCATATTCGGCGCCGCGATAAATTTCCGTGTGGCCCTTCTGACGCCCGTAGCCCTTGACCTCGGTCACGGTCATCCCGTGCACGCCGATCCCGGTCAGAGCGTCGCGGACCTCGTCGAGCTTGAAAGGCTTGATGATGGCCATGACGATTTTCATGGGTTCAATCCCCGCTTGGGCCCCTCCCTGCGGGTGCAGGGTTGTGGGCAGTCTCGCTTATGCGTTGACGCGCGAAGTCGCGTTTCGCCCGGCAAGGCGCCTGTAACGAATCAAGCGGCGTGCCAGTTTGCTCCGTCGGCCGTAAGTGCCTGGAAACAAGACGCGTTTGCAGCGCGGCCACATGCGCGGTGCGACCTTTTGTCAAGCGCCGCACAAACCCCGCTCAGGTGTGCCTAATTTTTAGCCAGAGGTATCGAGGGGTCGAGTGCCCATGCCTTGGGCATTGAGGCCCGCCCCGGAGGACATTCGAGGCCGCGGTCCGAACGCGGTCCGGCGTCACCTACGACTATGGCCGAACGGACGGCGGCCGGGCGGTTCCGGCCCCGGCATCCGCCGGCGCTTATTTCAGCGCTTCCCCGTGCTGGGTCAGATCGAGACCTTCGATCTCGTGCTGCTGGCTCACCCGCAGCGGCAGGAGGAGATCGATTGCCTTGAGCAGTACGTAAGTCAGCACTCCGGACCAGATGAGGACTGCGCCGACGGCGTAGAGCTGGATCAGCACCTGTCTGGCGTTGCCCTCCAGCAGGCCCGGCGATCCCTCCGGCGCGTCCGGACTAGCAGAGAGCGCCGCCACCGCGAACACGCCCGTGAGCAACGTGCCGGTCGCGCCGCCGATGCCGTGCACCCCGAATACGTCGAGCGAATCGTCGTAGCCGATCCGCAGCTTCAGCCACGTGCAGGCCCAGAAGCAAATCGCGCCGGCGATCAGGCCGATGACGACGCCGTGCCAGGGCAGCACGAAGCCCGACGCCGGCGTGATGGCGCCGAGACCGGCGATGGCGCCCGTGATCAGGCCGAGGACCGATGGTTTTCCGCGCGTCCACCATTCCAGGAACATCCAGGTCAGCGCGCCGGTCGAGGCCGCAAGATGCGTGGCCGTGATCGCAAAGGCGGCGCGCGCATTGGCGCCGAGCGCCGAGCCGCCGTTGAAGCCGAGCCAGCCGACCCACAGCAGACCCATGCCGATCACCGCCAGCGACAGGTCATGGGGCGCGAAATTGTCGGTGCCGTAGCCGTGGCGTTTGCCGAGCACGTAAGCCGCGATGAGACCGGCAATGCCCGCGTTGAGGTGGACGACCGTGCCGCCGGCGAAATCGAGAACGCCGGCGCTGGCGAGAAAGCCGCCGCCCCACACCCAATGCGCGATCGGCACGTAGACGAAAAGCAGCCAGCCCGCGACGAACCACAAGAACGCGGAAAAACGCATGCGGTCTGCGACCGCGCCCGCGATCAGCGCGACCGTGATGATCGCAAACGTCATCTGATAAACCACGTACAAGAGCTCCGGAATGGTCGGCGCGAACGCGCTCGTCGACTCCATGCCGATGCCGCGCAAGAACAGCCGCTCGAAGGTTCCGAGCGCGGGCGCATCACCGACGAAGCTCAAGCTGTAGCCGACGGCGAACCACAGCAGCGAACACAGCGCGGCGCAGGCGACGCTTTGCGCCATGGTGGCGAGCACGTTCTTCTTGCGCACCATTCCGCTATAGAACAGCGCCAGGCCCGGGATGGTCATCATCAGCACGAGCGCAGTGGCCGAAATCATCCAGGCGGTGTCGGCCCCGTCGATCTTCGCTGTTGCGTCCTGCGCCAGCGCCGGCGCGGCGGCGAAGATGAAGCTCAGCGTGGCGGCAATGCC
>JBKOXY010000491.1:0-9229 GCA_046725125.1 Pseudomonadota bacterium
CGCCTTAGCCGATGCCGGCGTGCGCAAGCGGCTCGCCGATCTCGGCCAGGAGATTCCACCTCGGGAGGATCAGAATCCGCAGACGCTCGCGGCCCATCACAAGGCTGAGATCGAGAAGTGGTGGCCGATCCTCAAGGCCGCAAACATCAAGGGGGAATAAGTGGGCTCTGCCAGTAGATTGATTGCTGTTTGGCGCATCGGGTCAAATTACGATGATCTGCGAGCGCCGCGATGCAAACGGGTAGCAGTTTGGTAGCAAACGGCGCGTTTTCCCTTTAGTTTCAAGGCACATCCGCGCAACAAGAAAGTAAGCCTTAGCCGGTCAACTACGGCCACGCGGGTGCATGGGTGCCGAGCGGAACGGTTGGCCGCACCCAGTGCGGCGGCGTTTCCGTCATGACGGCGGCGTGGCGCACGGCCGTCAGGCGGCCGAATCCTGACGGCGTGTCTTCCAAGCGGTCCCTCACGTCATCGAAGCCGGGGTCGGGACAAGCGAGGTGATCGACGCGTCCGAGCTGGCGAAACCAGTAGCCGGTCTGCGCGAGCGAGGCTCGAACGTGCCAGCTGCCGCCGCGCTCGGCGCGTCGCGCCAGCGCCGTCATGGCGCCGAACGCCATCAGGTAACCCGTGGCGTGGTCGAGCACTTGTGCCGGCAGCGGTCTCGGCTCGCTCGCACCGGAAGCCTCCGCTTCGGCGGCATTGAAGCCGCTCGCCGTCTGTACCAGCGAGTCGAACCCGCGTCGGCCCGCCCACGGGCCTTCGTGGCCGTAGGCGCAGAGCGAGACGTAGACGATGCCTGGCCGGATGCGTGCGACATCTTGCGGGCCGAAACCGAACGCCGCGACGGCGCCTGGTCGGTAGCCTTGCACAAAGACGTCTGCTTCCCGCAGCAGCGAGGCGACGGTCGCGCGCCCGCCGGCCTGACGCAAATCGATGTAGGTCGACAATTTCCCCCGGCCGGTGTCGATGACGAGCGGCTCCATCGATGGCAGATGGGATGCCGTGATCAGCAGCACATCGGCTCCATGTACGGCGAGCGTGCGACCGCAGACCGGACCGGCAATGATGCGTGTCAGGTCGAGGACCTTGACGCCCGCAAGGGGGCGATCGGCCGCGGCCATGGGCTGCGCCGGCGCATCGCCGATCTGATCGATGGTGAAGAGCGGAAGGCGAGCGATCGCACGGCCCTGGGGATGCTCATCCCACTCCGCGAACGACCGGCATGCGGTCGCCACGAGGCCGGCGTCGGCGGCGGCGGTCTCGAGCGCCTCACCGCGCCATTGATCGAGCGCGCGCTGGACTGCCATTCGGTCATGGCTGCAGCCGAGCAGGGCAAGCACCCCGTCGCGATGATGAGGCAAATTGGTATGGAGCCGCACCCAACGGCCGTCGCCGCAGCGATAGAGTCCCGCGATCGGGTCATGATACTCGGACGGCGGCCTGCCATCGAGGCGCAAGTAGCGTTCGCTGCGGAATTCGATCGCGGCGCTGCGAATGTCGACGCTGACCTTCTGGCGACGCCCCGTGCGCAGCCGCCAGAGGTCGCTTGCGGCCAACGCCGCGGCTGCGATGGTCGCTTGCGCCGCGGCGTCGACCGCGAATGAGGACGGCAGAACGGGCGCAGTACCGGTGAGTTCGATTGCGCCCGGAGTTGCATCCGGATGGCCGGCTGCGCGCAGCAATCCGGCAAGGACATTCTTTGGACTTGGTGCGCTCATTCAACTGCGCCGATGACGAGCCAAGGACATCGGATCGATAGGTCGCATGGTCGGAACATGGATGCCCCCGAAATGCGCTCTAGACGGTCGGCTCGTTGCGCAGGAACGCGGCGATGGTCGCGTCCGCCTCAAGCTTCGCCAAATCCTCCGCCGAGGGCAATTGCGGCTTGTCGCGGGTGGCGTTCACCATGCAGAGGAAGCCGAGCGGCTCGCCCCTGGTGGCGCGGAACTGATGCCAGGTCATTGCCGGCACCCTCACGAGATCGCGGGTCTCGATCGGCCTGACCTCGTCGCCGACGAGGCAATGGCCGCGCCCGCGCAAGATCAGCACCGCGTGCATGTGTCGGTGCCGTTCCAGGCTGGAGAAACCGCCGGGCGCCACCTCGAAATAGCGCAGCTCGCCATGAAGCTCCGGATCGGAGAACAGTACCTGCCGCGTGATCGACTTGAACAAGGCGCGATCGTCTTCCTTGTACGGAAGCTCCTCCACGCCTTCCCAGCGGTAATCCTTCGCCTTGCGGTGGATCGGTCGCTCGCGGGTGGCCATGACCTTACCCATACGCGTACCGGTGGACTTCGGCCACGAAGGCCGATGTCGCTGCGCGCAGATTTTCGCGTGCCTCGAGCAGCGCGCCGCCGATCAGCAACATGACGTCGGCCCCATAGAAATCAAGCATCTCGCGCACGCGATCGGTGCTCATGCCGCCGGCCGGCACCGGGACGGTGGGGCGTAACCCCTCGCGCCGGTCCAAGGCCGCGCGCGCGAGCGCACGGCACGTATCTGGGGAGTAGCCGAAGCGTCCGCCATAGTTCGGGAACACCACCGCGTCGGCCCCCAGCACGCGGAACAGCGTGCCCAACAGCAGCGCGGGAGCAATCCGCGCCGCCCCGGCCATGGTGGGATGGGCGACGAAGG
Organism: Pseudomonadota bacterium; assembly: GCA_046725125.1. Lineage (GTDB taxonomy): Bacteria > Pseudomonadota > Alphaproteobacteria > Rhizobiales > Xanthobacteraceae > VAZQ01. The sequence continues at coordinate 2,635 of JBKOXY010000491.1, forward strand.
CGATGGTGGGGTTCTCGCGCACGAGCCGATGGAAGTTCGAGAAACCCATAATCATCGGCGCGACCATGACGGTGTCGACACCGATGTCCTTAGCAAGCGCGATCTGGGAGCGCATGGTGTCGAGATCGCCCGAGAGGCTCGGCACGTAGCGCGTCGCCCGGCCGCGTAGCTGCTCGATGCTTCGCAACGCGGCCGCGACCGCTTCGAGGCGCGCCGCGAACGGGGAATAGGCTTGGTCGGCGAGCCCATGGTCGTCCTTGATGTAATCGACGCCGCCTTGCGCAAAATCCTGGGCGAGCTCTGCGAGCCTTGCCGCCGGCAAGCCCTGCGGCTTGAGCGGCGAGCAGGTCAAAGCTCGCGCCGGCGCGCCGACCCGACGCCGCAACTCATTGAGCCCGTGGCGAGGACCGCCGAAGAGGTCGACCAGGTCCTTCGGAAGCGCGACGTCGGTGAGCACCACGTCCTCGTGCAGGGACGTGTTGCCGAACAGCATGTTGATGAGCTGCCCGGGATCGCGCCCGACGGTCTCCGCCGCGAGCGAGATGCGGACCTCGAACAGGCTCTCGTCCCGTTCGGCAATGGCCTCGACGCGGCCGACGATCTCGGAACGCACGAAATCGTCCTCGATCGCCGAGACCGGCATCTCGACACTTTGCTCGACCGCAATGGCGCGCGCGCGCTCCTCGATCGAGCGCGCATCGCTGTGGACGAGGTAGACGGCTTGCAGACGTGGGTGCACGGACGGCTCTGACCGACGAACGGCTCCTGCGCGACCATAGAGCGCGTTCGGCAAAACTGCGAGTGGGCTTTGCGGGCGCGCTCGGCGACTCACCACCGCTCGCTGACCGGCGCGCCGCCGAGCACTTCGACGATGCGCGCGCGCGTCGCGGCTGTGGTGTCGTCGGGCAGCGCATCGGCGGCAAAGAAGCCGTGCGCGATGATCTCGCCATTGGGGACCGGCGCCGCCAATTGGCGAAATGCGCGCACGACGAAGAGCGCGACGTGATCGCGCCGGGAGGCGCGATTGTTGAAGAAAATTCCATGCAGCCGCGGCGGCGCCGTCATCTCGATGTTGCCCTCCTCGCGCAACTCCCGCGCCACCGCCTGGGCGAGCGTCTCGCCGGCCTCGACCCCGCCGCCCGGCAGATGCCAGCCGCTCACATAGCTGTGCTTGACCAGAAAGATCCGCCCGTCCGCGTCGATCACCAGGGCGCGCACGCCGAGCGTCATGGCGCGCGCGAAGCGCCAATACACGTGCAGCACGCGCCGCAGCGCGGGCTCGAGCGCGCGCCGTGTCCCGTTGAGACTGAGGCGTTTCATGCTGCTCTCGCCGCCCTCCATCGCAAGTGAGCCAATCGCGTCCGGCTTGTCAAAAGCGCGAGTTTACTGTTTAGAAGAGTTCTAATATACGCCATCTTTGCAGTGCGAGGGCTCCCGTGAAACGTTTTGCCGACCTCAGCGAACAGGAAATCATCGCGCTTGCCATTACCAACGAGGACGAGGACAGCCGCATCTATCGCGGCTTTGCCGAAGGGCTGCGCGAGAAATATCCAGCCTCAGCCAAGGTCTTCGACGAGATGGCGGAGGAGGAGGTGCGCCACCGCACCATGCTGTTCGACCTCTACCGGTCGAAATTCGGCGAATACCTGCCGCTGATCCGCCGCCAGGACGTCAAGGGCTTCATTCAGAAGAAGCCGCTCTGGCTCATGCACCCGCTCAACCTCGACGAGGTGCGCAAGTTCGCCGAGAACATGGAATACGAGGCGGCGCGATTCTATCGGCGCGCCACCGAGACGACGCGCGATGCTTCGGTGCGTCAGCTCTTGCTCGAGCTCGCCGAGGCCGAGGTCGAGCACGAGAGCTTGGCCCACAAGCTCGGCCAGCAGATCCTAACGCCGAGCGCGCGCGCCAAGGAGGACGAAACCGCGCGGCGCATGTTCCTGCTGCAATACGTGCAGCCGGGCCTTGCCGGACTGATGGACGGCTCGGTCTCGACGCTGGCGCCACTGTTTGCCGCCGCCTTCGCCACCCACAACACGTGGGAGACGTTTCTCGTCGGACTTGCCGCATCGGTGGGCGCCGGCATTTCCATGGGCTTTGCCGAGGCGCTCTCCGACGACGGCTCGCTCACGGGACGGGGAGCGCCGCTGGTGCGCGGCGCGGTCTGCGGGGTGATGACCGCAATCGGCGGGCTTGGCCACACGCTGCCCTATCTCATCCCCAATTTCTGGACGGCGACAGCCGTCGCGATCGCCGTGGTTGCGGTCGAACTCACGGCCATCTCTTACATCCGCCATCGTTTCATGGATACGCCGTTCCTCGCGGCGACGTTTCAAGTCGTCGTCGGCGGCGTGCTGGTGTTTGCCGCGGGGATTTTGATCGGGAGTTCGTGACCCTCGTTGTCACGTGACGGAGATTTGGCCATTGAGAGCGCGGCGGCTTCGCGGCGGATTGCTCGAAGCTCCTAGCGACAGTCGCAATCACGGCATCTTATGATGCGCGCATGTTCGTCCTCGCGCATCTGTCGGACCCCCATCTCGGACCGCTGCCGACGCCCCGATTGGCCGAGCTCGTTGGCAAACGTGCGACCGGCTTTCTCAACTGGCGGCGCAAGCGCCGGCTCATTCATCGCGGCGACGTGCTCGCGCGCATCGTGGCGGATCTCAAAGCGCAGGCGGCGGACCACATCGCCGTGACCGGCGATCTCGTCAACATCTCGCTCACGGGCGAATACGCGCCGGCGCGCGCCTGGCTCGCGTCGCTCGGGTCGCCGCGCGACGTCACCTTGGTGCCGGGCAATCACGATATCTACGTGCGCGCCGCCGCGCGCCATCCACAGCTCTACTGGGGCGAATATATGCGCGGGGATGATGCCGGAGAGACCACGTTTCCGTTCGTGCGCCGGCGCGGCCCGCTCGCGCTGATCGGATTGTCGACGGCGGCGCCGACGGCGCCCTTCCTCGCGACCGGACGCCTCGGCCGCGCGCAGATCGCCCGACTGGCCGAGGCGCTCGACCGCGGCACCCGCGAGCAACTCTTTCGCGTGGTGCTGATCCATCATCCCCCGGTCAGCAAACCGGCGCGCTATCTCAAACGGCTCCTCGATGGCGCCGACTTTCGCGCCGCGCTCGCGCGCCACGGCGCCGAGCTCGTCATCCACGGCCACGACCACGCGCACGCGCTCATCGAGCTCGAAGGTCCGCAGCGCCGCATCCCGGTTGTCGGCGCGCCATCGGCCTCGCAAGCGCCGCGTGGCGAGCACGATTGCGCCGGCTACAATCTCTATCGCATCGAAGGCCACGACGGCCAATGGCGCTGCGAAGCGATCTGGCGCTCCCTTGCGCGCGACGGCGAAGCGATCGTCGAGACCAAACGGATCGTGCTTAGCGATTAAGGCTTCGGCCCGAAGATCAACGCGGCGGCGATCAGGGCCGCGACGCCCACAAGCACGCCGAACACGAAGGCCTTGATGGTGTGGCGGCGGCGCTGGCGGCGTTCCAACCGCATCTCGTGCTTGAGATCGCGCGCGCCCGGCAGCAGGCCGTCGGCCAGCGCGCGCTCGCGCTCGATCAGGCGCTGCGCCAGATATTTGGTCACCGCGTGGACGATCTCGGGGACGTTGACCGATTCGGCGAGCACCTTGCGGCCGTAGCGCGTCTCCTGCAGGAAGCGGTACACCCGCTTGTCGCGGCCCATGCTCACATGGGCGATGGCATCGATCCATAGCCGCGGCGTCTCGCCCCGGCTGATGCCGCGATCGAACAGATCGACCTCTTTGGGGACTTCCTCGAACGGCGGGTCGAGCGCCTCGTTCAAGAGCTCGAGCCGGGCGACCTCGGCGTCGTGCAGGTCGACGACGACGCCGCTGCGCTCGGCCTGATCGACGCGCGCCTTGCGCAGCGCGTCCTTGAGCCGCTGCGGCGGCTCGCTCGGCCGCTCGGCGTCGGCGTCTTTGCGTTTACGACCCCACATGACCGCAACCTAGCAATCGAGGCCGGCAAGGCAAGGGCGCCGGGGCACGGTTGGAGGGATTATTCGGTCGATCGGCCTTGAGCCCACGTGGGCGTGGGCTCATTAACGCGCAGCCATAGGCCTTGGGGGCGCCTCTTTGTTTACAGTCCCGCCCGTTTCACGTTCACCCGGCGGTGATCGGCGTATTCTTTGCCGTCGATGGGCGCAATGTGCGGCGGATCTCTATCGAGATAGGGTCTCCCGATCCCGAATTCCTTGCCGTGGGCGTCGATCCAGTTCCACAACATTTCGGTTGAAATCCATCGCTCGGAACGCGTCTCGCCCTTGGTGCTCACGACATCGGCTGCAAGCCCGTGGCCATAGCCGCCGCGCAGGCTCCCGCCATGGTAGGAGCGATTGGTCGCGGCCTTGTTGCCGCTCGCGATCGATTGCCGGTAGTCATCGCGGAAGCCGCTTGTCATGCCGGGAGCAAGCCCGGCGTCGTCCAGCGCGCGAAAGAGACGATACAGCCTCCCTTTGAAACCTCGATCCATGCCTCCAATGACGTATTCCATCATCGACATGCCAGCTTTTTGCGCGGCCTGCGGATCCTTCCACGTGAAGTCCTCATCCACGAGCTTGGTAACAGTTTTCGTGACAGTCCGGCTCTTGCCCTTGTTCTTGACTGTCACCTTGATCCGGTCCTTCACCTTGATGGTATCGACCTTGCGCGCGCGTTCGTACACCGACCAGAGATATCGGTCGACGCAGTCTTCAGCCGCGAGGCACTCGTCCGAAGCTCCGAGCGAGCTGACATTTGTCTCTGGCTTGGCGAGCGCAACTTCTACAACTGGATCAGCGAGGGCGTCGCTTGCGTCCGGGTCAGGACGCGCGGCGCCTAAGTCTAGGCCAGCGAGCGCGGCATCTGAGTGAGCGAGCGCAGCTCCTATATCCAAGCGAGCAAGCTCAGCTCCTACATCCAGGCGAGCAAGCGCTGTTTTGACCTCTCGGTCAGGATTCGCGGGGCCAGCATAAAGCAGGACTGCCAAGCTGCCCCATAAGACGCAGTGAGACCCGCGTACGAGCCCCATGTTTGCCCCCAGCTTCTCGTGCCCGTTTCATTTATAATCAAAGAGGAAGGGGCGGCTGTGACTCTTCAGCCACACATTGAGAAAATTAGACTACAGAAAACTGCTCCCGCACGACTGCCTAGACGCAGCGCCCGCCGTCGACCTCGAGCACATTGCCGGTGAGGAAAGAGGCCTCGTCGGAGGCAAGAAACAGCGTGGCGTTGGCCACGTCGTCGATGGTCGCGAACCGGCCGAGCGGCACGGTCGCCTTGAACTGCGCGCGCAGCTCGGGCGAATCCCCGCCCATGAAGGTCGGCAACAGCGGCGTCTCCGCCATCACCGGCGCGACCGCGCAGACGCGAATGCCATCAGGCGCAAGCTCCGCCGCCATCGACTTGGAAACGAGATTCACCGCGCCCTTGGAGGCGTTGTACCAGGTCAGTCCCGGCCGCGGCCTAATTCCGGCGGTCGAGCCGATATTGATGATCACTCCGGATTTTTTCTTGCGCATGAGCGGCACCACCGCGTGCGCGAACAGAAAGATCGATTTGACGTTGACGGCCATGAGCCGGTCGAATTCGGCCTCCTCCACCTCCAGCATGGGCCGCCGCACGTGGCTCATGCCGGCGTTGTTGACGAGGATGTCGATCCCTCCGAAGGCATCGACCGTGGCCTTCACCGCGGCGTTGACGTCGGCGCGCTGCGAGACATCGCAGCGCACCGCGATCGCTTTGTTGCTGATCGACGTCGCAGCCGCGCGCGCGGCCTCCCCATCGATGTCGATGACGGCAACGCGCGCGCCTTCGCGCGCGAAGGTGGCGGCAATACCCTTGCCGAAGCCGGATGCAGCACCGGTGACGAGCGCAACCTTGTTGTCGAGACGCATGCGACTCTCCCTCTCGCGGCACTCCCTGCTGTCGTCCCGCTGATCAGCCGGATTTGACTCCGTAAGCTCGCGCCCAGCCCAGGCCGTCTTCGGTTCTTGCGCGCGGGCGGTATTCGCAACCGACCCATTTGCCGTAGCCGAGACGGTCGAGCGCGGCAAAGATCTCGGGATAGTTCACCTCGCCCTCGTCGGGCTCGCGCCGCGACGGCACGGCCGCGATCTGCACATGGCCGACGAGCGACAGATGTTTCTCGAATCGCCGGATGAGATCGCCGCCAACGATCTGGGCGTGATAGAAGTCGAACTGGATGCGCACGTTCGGCCGCTCCACCTTGGCGATGATGTCGGCCGCCTGCTCGGCGCGGGTGAGGAAATAGTCGGGCCGGTCGCGCGGATTGATCGGCTCGATCAACAGCGTGATGTTTTTTTCCTGCGCGGCGTCGGCGATGCGCGCGAGATTCCTGATGAAGGTCGTCTCCGCCGCCGGCCGCTGCTCCGGCGGCACCTTGCCGGCGAGGCAGTGGATCTGGCAGCCGCCGATGGCGGTGACGTAGTCGAGCGCCTGCTTGAACAGCGTGGCGAATTCGCGCTCGCGGCCGGGGACGGCGGCGACGCCGAACTCCCCCGCCGACGACTGACCGGGCGCGGTGTTGATGCCGAGCATGGTCAAGCCGTGGCGATCGAGTTC
>JBKOXY010000239.1:0-4337 GCA_046725125.1 Pseudomonadota bacterium
GGTCAAGCCCGCGGGTGACGGCAGGTTCGAGCGCCGCCACTGCCAGACTTGTCGCGGGTCAGGCCCGGGCATGACGAGCCGAAGATGACGACCATTGGGGCTTAGACGCCGTGCGGCGGCGATGCTAGGCTTTGCGCGCAAGACCATTCGCCGGCTTCGGTTCCGGCCAAAAATCCGTCTTAAGGACGGGGGAAACGCGACATGAAGTTCGGCATCTTCGATTACATCGACGCGCGCGGCGAGACGCTGCAGAAGACCTACGAGGATCGGCTCGCCTTGCTGCAAGCGGCCGAGGCCGCCGGCTTCTACGGCTATCACCTCACCGAGCATCACGCGACGCCCTTATCGATGACGCCGTCGCCGAGCGTGTTTCTGGCCGCCGCCGCGCGCGAAACGCGGCGCATCCGCCTCGGCACGCTGCTCTATCTCTTGCCGCTCTACCATCCGCTGCGGCTGCTGGAAGAACTCTGCATGCTCGACCATCTCAGCGGCGGCCGCCTCGACATCGGCGTGGGGCGCGGCATCTCGCCCATGGAGTTCGACGCCTACGGCGTCGAGTTCGAGCAAGCGGGCGCCGATTACGAGCACGTTTTGAATATTCTCTACCAGGGCTTCACGCAGGAGCGCATCGACTACCGCTGCGATCGCTTCACATTCAAGGACGTCCCGGTCGTGATCCGGCCGCTGCAGCGCCCGCATCCGCCGTTGTGGTACGGGCTGCGCGGCGATCATGGTCCGGTGTTTGCGGCGCGCCACGGCATGCACGGCGTGACGCTCGGCGCCGACGAGAAGGTCGCGAACATGCTGGCGACCTTCCGCGCGCACTGGCGAACCTATGCCGCCGACCGCACGCGCCATCAATCGCCGGTCGAGACGCCCCATTGCGGCGTGATGCGCGCGATCTTCGTTGCCGATTCCGACGCCGAGGCCGAGCGTCTCGCGCGGCCGGCCTATAAGCGCTGGTTCGACAGCCTCGCCTGGCTTTGGGTCGAGCGCGGCTCGTTCCCGCCGATCTCGATCTCGGCCGACTACGACCAGTCCAAGGCCGCGGGTACCTTGGTGGTCGGAAGCCCCGACACGGTCGGACGCATTCTCACCACCCAGGCCGAGCGCATCCGGCAGAATTATCTCGTGTTGATGCTGGCCTTCGGCTCGCTCACTCATGCCCAGGAGATGCGTTCGCTGGAGCTGTTCAAAAGCGAGATCATGCCGAAGCTCGCGGCGATGAATTACGAAGAGGCTTCACCGGCGCCGGCGCTCGCAACCGCATAACCCATGACGCGACGCTCGTCCGCGATGCGATGAGTTAAAGAAAGAGACGGCATGGCCTCCGAACCGTTCGACTTCGCGCCCCTGTTGGCACCCTCGTTGCCGGCGCCGGCGGCCAAGTGGACGGGCTTCGCCAAATACGATTTCACCGGCGGGAACAACGATGCCGACCACGTTCCGGTCGATCGTCTCATTGCCGCCGCGACCGCGGTGCTCGCGCGCGAAGGCTCGACGCTTGCGACCTATGGGCTTCAGAGCGGGCCGCTCGGCTACCGTCCGTTGCGGGAGTTCCTGGCGGACAAGCTCAAGCGCGCCGCGGGCATCTCCTGCACGGCCGACGAAATCCTGATCACGTCGGGCTCGCTGCAGGCGCTCGATCTCGTCAACGGCGCGCTGCTTGCGCGGGGAGACACCGTCCTCATCGAGCAGGAAAGCTATCAGGGCGCGCTGACGCGTCTTGCGCGCTTGGGCGTCAACGCGGTGGGCATCCCGCTCGACCGGGACGGCCTGCGGACCGATGCCGTGGCGGCCGCCCTCGACGACCTCAAGCGCCGCGGCATCCGCGCCAAATACATCTACACCATCCCGACCGTGCAGAACCCGACCGGCACGATCCTGAGCGAACAGCGCCGTCACGAGCTGTTGCGCCTGTCGCAAGACCACAACGTGCCGATTTTCGAGGATGATTGCTACGCCGACCTCATCTGGGACGGCCGGCGGCCGCCTGCGCTCTACGCCATGAGCCAGAGCGGAGGCGTCATTCACATCGGTTCGTTTTCCAAATCGATCGCGCCGGCGCTGCGCGTCGGCTACATCGTCGCGCGCTGGGACATTCTCTCCCGCATTCTCGCGCTCAAGACCGATGCCGGCTCCGGCGCCCTGGAGCAGATGGTATTGGGCGAGTTTTGCGCGAGCCATTTCAGCGAACACGTGCCGAAGCTCACGCGTGGGCTACGCGCCAAGCTCGAGACGCTGATGGAGGCGCTCGCCGAGCAATTCGGGACAGCGGCCGAGTTCGACGACCCCAAGGGCGGCATCTTCTTGTGGGTCAAGCTGCCCGACGCGGTCGACACCCAAAAGCTCGCGCAAGCGGCGCTCGCGGCCGGCGTCGCCATCAATCCGGGCCGCGATTGGTCGACGCTGGAGGCCTACGGCAAGAGCCGGCTGCGGCTTTGCTTCGCCAATCCCTCGACGCAGGCGATCCGCGAGGGCGTCGCCGTGCTCGCCGACGTCTGCCGCCGCGAGTTCGGCGTGCCGGAGCGCATCGCCAACGTGGAGCGCCGCGCCCGCGCGTAGCTATCTCTCCGCTCATTCCCGCGTAAGCGGGAATCCAAAAAGCGCGGGTCCCCGCTTTCGCGGGGACGAGCGGAGGGAGAAGTGTTCGACCTCTACTCTTCCACCTGCAGCGGCAGGCGCACCGTCTGCCCGGACGCGGCCGCGCGCTCGATGGCGATCGTCGTTTCCAGATTGATGCGCGCCTGTTCCGGCGTGGTATGGATCGTGGGCGCGCCGGTTGCGAGATGATCGAGCCAGGCGCGCGTCTCGTTGCCGAGCGGACCCCAGAAATCGCCGACCGCCCAATCGCCCGCGGTATTGCTGCCGAGAAAGGCCATGTCGACGGTGTGGTCGGGCACATAGGCGTGGGGGATGCCTTTTTCCGAGAACAACAGGTGATCGAGGTGGTCGTCGTCGATGATCATGGTGCCGTCGCTGCCGAGCAGCTCCACGCGGTCGGATTGCCCGAGCGTGGGATAACGCGCGGGCAGCGCGTAGCTCACGCCGAGATTGATCACCGCGCCGTCGGCGAAGGTCAGGATCGCCCAGGTCACGTCGTGGGCGCCATACCCGGCCTTTTTGAAAATGCCGTGCTGCCCGCGCGCCACCACCTCGACCGGCCGGTTGCCTTCCAGGAACCAGCACATCAGATCGACGTAGTAGGTGAGCACGTCGAGCACCGGCGTCGCGTGGGGATCGCGCTTGAGAATCGCAAAGGCCTGCGCGCGCGAATTGTAGACGCGCGCCATGCCGCCGACGACCTTGCCGAGGCGGCCGCGCAACATCTGCTCCTTCGCGCGCAAGAAGCACTCCTTGTAGCGGCGGCTGTAGCCGACCCGAAGCTCGCCCTTGGTGGCGCGCAAGGTGTCGAGAATCTTGTCGGCGTCGCGCAGCGAAAAGCCGATCGGCTTCTCCACCAGCACCGGCTTGCCGAGCTGCAAGGCTTTGAGGATCAGCAGCGTGTGCTGTTGCTCGGGCGTGGAGACGATCACGGCGGTGACTTGCGGGTGGCTGATCACCTCGTCGTTGCTGGCGCTGTGGACGTCGGCGCCGGCCTCGGCGGCGAGCGCGCGGGCGCGGGCGGGATCGCGATCGGAGACCGCCAGGAACCGGACGGCAGGATGCTTGGCGGCAAGTCGCGCGCGTAACGTGCCGATGCGCCCGGCGCCGACCACCGCAATGCCGATATTGTCTTGCTTCATTCGCAACCCCCCAAAGCCGCGCGCGGCGATCGTCGCTACGCCACTTGTAGCACCGGAACGTCGCGCCGATAGCGGCGCACGCGCTCCTCGTCGACGTCGATGCCGAGTCCCGGACGGTCGGACACCTCCGCGTGTCCGCGAGCGATGCGCACGGGTCGCGCCGTCACGTCGTCGGCCAATCCCTCGTTGGTGAGGGTAAGCCCCCAGGCGATCTGCGGCAGCGCCGCGGCGATGTGCATCGCTGCCGCGCAAGCGATGCTCGATTCGCCGGTCTTGGCGGAGACATTGACGTTGAGCCCGAGCGCGTCGCACAGGCGGCCGGCCTCGGTCGCGCCGCGCATGCCGCCGAGCTTGATGGCTTTCAGGCTCGCCCCGCGCGCGGCGCTACGCTCGTGGTGGCGGCGGATGTCGTCGAGGGAGTGAATGCCCTCATCGGCGCCGATGGCGATCTTGCCCGCCGCGGCCGCCACTGTTGCCATCCCCGCGATGTCGTCCGCCTGCACCGGCTGCTCGAAAAAACCAAGCCCGGCATCGGCGACCGCGCGCACGTATTGCACCGCTTCCTGCGTGCTCCAGCCCTGGTTGGCGTCG
>JBKOXY010000241.1:0-2484 GCA_046725125.1 Pseudomonadota bacterium
GATGCGCCCGTTGTTCGCACGCGCGCTCGCTGAGCACGAGGCGCTGCTTGCAGACGCGGGCGCCGCCCGTTTTTTGCGCAAGCACGGCTGGCTCAAGCTTTATCGTGGCGAGCGCGCCTTTGACGCGTTGAAGGGCGAACTCGCGCTCGCGCAGGAATTCGGCATTCCTTACCGCGCGCTCGACGCCGATGCGGCGCGCGAGCTCGAGCCAAGCCTGGCGCCGGTCTTTCGCCATGCCGTCCATTGGCAAGGCGTCGCCAGCGTGACCGACCCGCTCGCCGTGACCACGGCCTATGTGGCGCGCTTTGCCGTGTTCGGCGGCGTGGTGGTGCGCGGGAATGCGCGTTCGCTCCACCGCGCCAACGCACACTGGCGTGTCGACACCGCCGAAGGGCCGCTCGACGCCACCCAGGCGGTGGTGGCGCTCGGGCCTTTTGCCCCCGATGTGCTTTCACCGCTCGGCATCACGCTGCCGCTTGGCATCAAGCGCGGCTACCACCGCCATTATCGTGGCGCCGGTAACGCCGCGCTCGCGCGTCCGGTGGTCGATATGGAAATCGGCTATTGCCTCGCGCCGATGGACCAGGGCATCCGGCTCACGACCGGAGCCGAGTTCGCCGCCCGCGGCGCCGCGCCCACACCGGTGCAGTTCGACCGCTTGCTGCCGGCGGCGCAGGGCCTTTTTCCGCTCGGTGAGCCGGTCGAGACCTCGCCCTGGATGGGCAGCCGACCCTGCTTCCCCGATTCGCGGCCGGTGATCGGTCACGCGCCGGGACAGAGCGGCCTATGGCTCGCCTACGGCCACGCCCATTGGGGATTGACGCTCGGCCCGACGACCGGGCGGCTCTTGGCCGAGATGATGACGGGCGCGACGCCGTTCTGCGACCCGGCGCCTTACTGCGCGGAGCGCTTCGGTCGCTGACACCGGACCACACTATCCGCTTGACTCGTGTAACGAGAATCTTCCAGAAAAATATATTCACCAAAGCTACGCCACCCGTCCGGGCGGGATGCCGCGCCGGGTTTTTTATTGCGCGGACGCGAGCCGCGATCCCGGCGGGCTTCGTGCGTCAAGAATGCGACCAACCTGCGGCTGTAGAGAACGCGCGCCGGCGCCGTTCTATTGTTTCCGGATTGTTATTTACAATGAACGGCGCAACTCTACCGTGCGAGGCGCAGGGCGCTGTGGCGGCGCGGAGCCGCGCAGAGCGTTTGGTTAGTGAGCGTTACTCGGCGATCGTGCGCACGACGCTCGAGGTCGGCCGGGCGTCGCCGCCTCCGGGGCCCTTCACGAGCTTGAGGATCTGCTCGTCATAGGAGGCGATCGTCGTCACCGGGAACTTCGGCTTCATGAACACGACCTTGTAGCCGCCGGCCTTGAGATCGTTGAGCAGCTCCATCGCCGCCTCGGCGGTGGCATGCTGGAAGTCGTGCATCAGCACGATGCCTTTGCCGTGCTTCTTCAACTTTGCCATCACCGACTGCCTGACCTGCTCGGGCTTGCGCATCTTGAAGTCGAACGAATCCATGTCGGCTGAGAAGATCGCGATGTTGCGCTTGCCGAGATAGTCGATGAGCTCTTGCGGCTGCCGCAGCGCCGGGAAGCGGAAATAGGGCGCCGTTGGGCCGCCCACCGCCCAGCGCACGGCGCTGACGCCCTTCTCGATCTCGTCCTTGGGGTCGTACTCTACGTTTTCGGTCTTGCCGCTGATCTGGCAGCGGCCCTTGGTTTTCGACAGATCCTGGTGACACCAGGTGTGCGAGCCGACAGCGTGCCCGGCTGCGGCCACTTGCTTGAGGATGCCGGGCTCGTAGGTGGCGTGCAGGCCGATCGGGAAGAAGATCGCCTTGGTGCAGTGCGCGGCGAGCGCGGCGAGCACCGCCGGGGTGTTCTTCGGCCAGGGGCCGTCGTCGAAGGTCAGCACGACCTCGCCTTCGCGCAAGAAATCATGGCTCTTGAAGTGCTCGAAGCCGAAGCCGGGACCGCCGGTGGTGTCGATTTCGACCACCCGCGCGACCCCCAAGGCATTGGGATTGGTGCACGAGGTCGGCATGGCGGAGGGCACCGGCGCGGCCGGCGCGGCGGGCGTCGGCGACGCCTGAGCGAAGGCGGTTGGCGCGGCCATTGCGCGGTCGGCCGCACTATCCGCAACCGTCACAACCGAGCCCGGAGCCCGGCCCTCGGTGGGGGTTGCCTGCGCGGTTGCGGTTGCGGGCGCGGACGCTGGCGCCGGAATGGAGGCTTTTTGTAAGAAAATGGCCCCAAACACCGCCACACACAGCACAATTGCCAGCGCGGACGCTATCGCTGCCAGACGCATGTCCGACCTCCAACCCCTTAGGAGCGTACCCCTGATACGCCATCTACCGAATTTCGGCCCATATCCCTTAATCCAACCTTAAGTGGCCAATTCGAGGCGGAGTCAACAAACTCTGCAATTATTTGCGCGCAGGTCTCTCCCGGGTATGGCAGTCCCGCCAGCT
>JBKOXY010000259.1:0-4893 GCA_046725125.1 Pseudomonadota bacterium
TCTGCAATGCCAGCGCCGGCATGGGCAAGATGGTGCCCGACGCCTACGGGGTCTCGCCTTGGGCGATCTTCGTGCGGCCCGATTCGAGCATCCGCCGGCCGGAAGACCTCAAGGATGTACCGGTCTCGGTCGGCATGCGCGCGGGAAGCCACTTCAACGTGCCGTATCGGCTGGAAAAATATCTGCCGCTCGAAAACATCAAGGTGGTGAACACGGGCGGTTTCGGCGCGCGGCTCAAAGCGCTGCTCGAGGGCGAGGTTGAAGCGGCGAGCCTGTTGCCGCCGCAGATCGCGATGGCCGAGCAGCTCGGATTGCGCCAAATCATCGCCGACACCTTCAAGACGCTGTGGTGGGTTCCGGACAATTTCGAGCCGGACGTCGTGCGCAGCTATCTGCGCGCGCTCGATCGCGCCGAGAAGGCCATGGACGCCGATATGGAAAAATATCTGCCGCTGTGGAAGCTCGCGGTGCCGGCCGAATTCGAGAACTTCCATCCGTGGGACTATTCCAAGTTCGGCCGTGGCGAGCGGTTCTATTACCGCACGCTTCCGCGCGAGGAATTCGATGACACCCTCGCGCAGGTCAAGCGCTGGGGGCTCGATCAGTATCTCAAGGATCGCAGCTACGAGAGGCTGAGCTACTCGCGCTGAGCCCGCACCGTTGCGCTCTCGCTGCGGCGCCACGGCCGGCGCATAGAGGCTACGCCGGTGGAAATCGCGCTAGAAAGCGCTGAGCAAACCCCATCAAGGCGTTCCGCGCGCGGCTTGCGTTTCCTTATGTGCCGACCGCGTCGGCCACGCACTTCTTCATGTGGCTGGTTTTTGCAGCGCCTGCGAGGTTCTTTTGCTTGGAGTCCGCCTCACAGGTCGTCTTTGCATCCCGCTCGCACTTCGTCATGAAGCTCTTGAGCGCCGCCCCCGCGAGCTTCTTGTCCGTGGCATCCGACTTGCAGGTCGCAAACGCGGGTGCGGACGAGATCAGGCAGACCGCCAGCGCCAGCGCAATTTTCTTCATGGCTTTCCTCCATCATCCGTTTTGTGAGCCGAGAGGACGCGTGATTTTAGGGGAAGCGACCCTCGCCGAAAAGCCGCTTGATCGGGTTGGTTGCGCCCGCAAGCTGTGATTAATTGCGTAGTCCGATCCTGCGCAGGTCATAGATGAAAAACATCAATCCAAACCCGTTCACCACGCGGCCCGAGATCGAAGGGACGTTCGGCGTGGTCACCTCCACCCACTGGATCGCCACCGCCGTCGGCATGGCGACGCTGGAAAAGGGCGGCAATGCCTTCGACGCCGCGGTCGCCACCGCTTTCACGCTGCAGATGGTCGAGCCGCATCTCAACGGGCCCGGCGGGGACGTGCCGGTCATCCTCAACGACGTGCGCACCGGCAAGACCGACGTGATCTGCGGCCAGGGTCCGGCGCCGGCGAGGGCCACCATCGCGTACTACCGCAGCCTCGGCCTCGACATGGTGCCGGGCACCGGCCTCCTCGCCGCCTGCGTTCCCGGCACGTTCGATGCCTGGATGCTGTTGCTGCGCGACTACGGGACCATGCGGCTCACCGAGGTGCTTTCGCCCGCGATCGGCTATGCGAGCCACGGCCATCCCCTGGTCGAGCGCGCGCACGCGACCATCGCGAGCGTCGAAGCCCTGTTCCGCCAATATTGGCCGACCTCGGCCGCGGTCTATCTCCCCGCCGGCAAGGTGCCGGAGACCGGAACGCTGTTCACCAACAAGACGCTGGCCGAAACCTATACGCGCCTGCTGCGCGAGGCCGAGGGCGCGGGCGGCGATCGCGTCGCGCAGATCGAAGCGGCGCGCAAGACCTGGTCGCAGGGGTTCGTCGCCGAGGCGATCGACCGCTTCTGCCGCACGCAGGCCGTGATGGACACCAGCGGCGAACCCCATTACGGCGTGCTCACGGGAGACGACATGGCGCGCTGGCATGCCCATGTCGAGGCGCCGCTCACCTACGACTATGGCCGCTACACCGTATGCAAGCCCGGCCCGTGGGCGCAGGGGCCGGTGATGCTGCAGCAGCTGGCGCTGCTCAAGGGCTTCGATCTCGATGGCGCCGCTCCGGCAAGCGCCGATTTCGTCCACCTCCTCGTCGAGTGCTCCAAGCTCGCCTATGCCGATCGCGAAAAATTCTACGGCGATCCGGACTTTGCCAAGGTGCCGATGGCGACGCTCCTTTCGGATGCCTACAACGACGAGCGGCGCAAGCTCGTAGGCGACAAAGCCTCGCGCGAATTGCGTCCGGGCTCGGTCGAGGGTTTCGGCGCGGTGGTGAAGCTGCGTCGCGAGGAAGGGTCGCGCCGCGCGGTCGGCGGCCTGGGCGCGGGCGAGCCGACCGTCGGGCGCATCGGCGAGATGCGCGGCGATACCGTGCATTTCGACATCGTCGACGCGGCCGGCAATATAGTGTCGGCGACGCCCTCCGGCGGCTGGCTGCAATCCTCGCCGGTGATTCCGGAGCTTGGCTTCGGTCTTGGCACGCGCGCCCAGATGTTCTGGCTGGAGGAGGGGCATCCCGCCGCGCTCGCTCCCGGCAAGCGGCCGCGCACGACGCTGTCGCCCACGCTCGCGCTGCGCGACGGGGAGCCTTATCTGGCCTGGGGTTCGCCCGGCGGCGACCAGCAGGATCAATGGACGACGCAGTTGTTCATGCGCCACGTCCATGCCGGCATGAATCTGCAGGAGGCGATCGATGCCCCGGCCTGGCACTCCGAGCATTTCCCGATCTCG
This sequence comes from Pseudomonadota bacterium, assembly GCA_046725125.1. Classification (GTDB taxonomy): domain Bacteria; phylum Pseudomonadota; class Alphaproteobacteria; order Rhizobiales; family Xanthobacteraceae; genus VAZQ01. The sequence goes on from JBKOXY010000259.1 coordinate 2,751, forward strand.
TTCTGGCCGCGCACCGCGCGGCCGGGCGTGTTGGTGGTGGAGGGCCGGCTGCCGCAGGCGACGGTGAAGGAGCTCGAACGCCGGGGTCACATCGTCGAGGTCGACACCGACTGGTGCGAGGGGCGTCTCACCGCCGCCGCGCGCGACGGCCGCCGCCGCCGCGCCGCAGCCAATCCGCGCGGGATGCAGGGCTACGCCGCCGGGCGGTGAGGCCTCGGTCGATTGATGAACGCGCCCGCGAATTCGACGGCAGAGTCGGACCCGGGTGATCTCTTGCTCGTAACCGGGGCAAGCGGCTTTGTCGGCTCGGCCATTTCGAATGCGGCGCGCGCGGCGGGTTATCGGGTGCGCGTGCTGGTGCGACGGTCGAGCCCGCGCACCAACATCGCGCCGACCGACGATGTGGTCGTCGGCGACATCTGCGACCGGGCATCATTGGTGGCCGCGTTGCGGGGCGTGCGCTACCTCGCCCACGCCGCCGCCGACTATCGGCTGTGGTCACCCGACCCGGACGACATCATCCGAACCAACGTGGAAGGGACGCGCGGCGTCATGGAGGAGGCGCTGCGAGCCAGCGTCGAGCGCATCGTCTATACCAGCAGCGTCGCGACGCTCGAATTGCGGGACGACGCGCCAGCCGACGAAACCCGTCCGCTCCCGGAGAGCAAGGCCGTCGGCGCCTACAAGAAAAGCAAGGTCGTCGCCGAACGTCTGGTCGAAGATATGGTCAGCCACCACGGGCTCCCGGCCGTCATCGTCAATCCCTCGACGCCGATCGGACCCCGCGACGTGAAGCCGACGCCGACCGGACGCATCATCGTCGAGGGCGCGCGCGGCCGCATGCCGGGATTTGTGGATACCGGCCTCAATCTCGCGCACGTCGACGACGTGGCCGCGGGACACCTCGCGGCGTTGCGAAGCGGTCGAATCGGCGAGCGGTATATTCTGGGTGGGGAGAACGTGCGTCTGGGCACCATGCTCGCGGACATCGCCGACATCGTCGGACGCCGCCGGCCGACGCTGCGATTTCCCATTGCTGCCCTCTATCCCATTGCGCTCGGCGCCGAATGGCTCGCTCATCTGACTGGAAGGGAGCCGTTCGCGACCCGGGACGGGCTGCGCATGGCACGCCACTACATGTTCTTCAACGACGCGAAGGCCAGGCGAGAGCTTGGATACACGTCGCGGCCGTATCGCGAGGCCATCGTCGATGCGATCGCCTGGTTCAAGCAAGCCGGATATCTGCGTTAAGCGAACGCCGGGAAGGCGGATCGCGCCGACCGGGTAAGGCCGAACACGGCCTGCGCAAGCCCATAATCGTCGGCCGTGACGACAAGGCGCTTCAGAGCGCTGGCTCCTGGCGCTCGCGCAAGAATCTGAAAAACTCGATGCCCTCGCGCAGCCGCCGCCGCAAGATCTCGGGGCTTCTGATCATCTCGCCGGCGATGGCGGCGATCTTTGGCGCGCGGAAGTAGAAGCGCTTGTAGAAATCGTCCACCGACTTGAAAATCTCGGTATGGCTCAGATGCGGGTAACTCAACGATGCGACTTGCGTGCCGCGTTCGGTCAGCAGCTGCGCATTCTCGTCGACGAGCCAATGGTTCTCCAGCGCCTGCTTGTGGAGGAACGTGCCGGGATACGGCGCCGCAAGTGAAACCTGGATCGTGTGCGGGTTGATCTCGATGGCGAAGCGGATGGTTTCCTCGATCGTCTCCTTGGTCTCGCCCGGAAGACCGAGAATGAAGGTGCCGTGCGTGACGATGCCAAGCTCGCGGCAGTCTTTGGCGAAACGCCTGGCCACGTCGACGCGCATCCCCTTCTTGATGTTGTGAAGAATCTTCTGGTTGCCGGATTCGTAGCCGACCAGCAGCAGCCGCAGGCCGTTGTCCTTCAGCACCTTCAAGGTTGCTCGCGGCACGTTGGCCTTGGCGTTGCACGACCACACGATCCCCAGCTTGCCGATCTCGCGCGCGAGCGCCTCGACGCGCGGCAGGTTGTCGGTCAGCGTGTCGTCGTCGAAAAAGAATTCCTTCACTTGCGGAAAGGCCTTCTGCGCCCAGGCGAGCTCCTCGATCACATGGCCGACGCTGCGGGTCCGGTAGCGATGGCCGCCGATCGTCTGCGGCCATAAGCAGAAGGTGCA
>JBKOXY010000370.1:0-6454 GCA_046725125.1 Pseudomonadota bacterium
GTTTCGATCTGAGTTGGGACATGGCCGCTGCCGTTGAGCCCGGAAGGCTTCGGCGCGGCGGGAAGGACTTTGATGAAGGACGAGGGCCGGGCAGCCGGCGGCCTCGACCCTGTCCATGATCGGGCGCCGCAGCAGCGCGCCCGGTGGGGTCGGCGCTCACCCTACGGGTTTCCGCGTCATGACGGCGCGCAGGGCGGCGTCCATCAGTCCGATCCGACCTATGCCGCGCTCGATCTCGGCACCAACAATTGCCGGCTCCTGGTCGCGCGCCCGATCGGCGACAGCTTCCGCGTCATCGACGCGTTCTCGCGCATCATCCGCCTCGGCGAGGGCGTGTCGACGTCCGGCCGTATCAGCGATGCGGCGATTGACCGTGCGGTTGCGGCACTCGCGATTTGCCGCGACAAGATGCGCAATCGCGGCGTGACGCGCGCGCGGCTGATCGCGACCGAGGCGTGTCGTGCCGCGGCGAACGGCGCAGAATTCCGCGCCCGCATCGCCGACGAGGTTGGCCTCGAGCTCGAGATCATCGACCGTGAAACCGAGGCCGTGCTGGCGGCCACCGGCTGCACGCCGTTGATTGATCCGCACGCCGACGGCGTGGTCCTGTTCGACATTGGCGGCGGTTCCTCGGAGCTTGTGTGCCTCGACCGGTCACCCCCGAGCCGGCGCGGGCCGCCGCTGCCGAAGATCAAGGCCTGGGCGTCGCTGCCCGTCGGCGTGGTCACGCTGGCGGAGCGCCACGGCGGACACCAGGTCACCCCCGAAATCTACGCGGCGATGATCGCGGAGGTCGCTGCCTTGGTCGACGGTTTCGTGGCCGAGCATGGCGGGCTTGGCGACGGCCACATCCACCTGCTCGGCACGTCGGGCACGGTAACGACGATCGCCGGCGTCCATCTCGAGCTGCGACGTTACGAGCGTCGCCGGGTCGACGGGTGCTGGATGGTCGATGATGAAGTGACGCGCGTGATCGAACGCCTGCTGGCCTGGAGCTACGAAGATCGCGTGGCTAATGCTTGCATCGGTGCCGAGCGGGCCGACCTCGTGCTTGCTGGTTGCGCCATTCTCGACGCCATCCGGCGTGCCTTCCCCTGTCAGCGGCTGCGGGTGGCCGACCGTGGGCTGCGCGAAGGCATGCTGGTCCAGTTGATGCGCGAGGACGGCGTGTGGAGCGGCGACGGGTCGACGCCGTGACTTGGGCGTGGTCGTGGCTCTAGCGCCATGTCCGAGCCGAAAGTCGGATCAAAATGCCCTCGAATCCCAGCAAGCGCCCGCTCAAGGTCCGCCTCAAATCGGGCAAGGGCCGTTCGCCCGCGTCGAAGCGCTGGCTCGAACGACAACTCAATGACCCTTACGTGGCGCGCGCCAAGCACGAAGGTTTTCGCGCCCGCGCCGCCTTCAAGCTGATCGAGATCGACGACAAGCATCATCTGCTCAAGCCAGGCGCGCGGGTGGTCGATCTCGGCGCGGCACCCGGCGGCTGGAGCCAGGTCGCGGCGCAGCGCGTCGGCAGCGTGCAGGGGAGGGGGAAGGTCGTGGCGATCGATCGCCTCGAGATGGCGCCGATGGCGGGCGTCGAATTCATCCAATGCGACTTTCTCGATCCGCGTGCGGCGGATGAAATCAAGGCCCTGCTCGGCGCTCCCGCCGACGTGGTGCTCTCCGACATGGCGGCGAATGCGACCGGCCACCGCCGGACCGACCATCTCAAGATCATGGCGCTCGCGGAAGCCGCGGCCGATTTCGCGCGCGAAACGCTTGCCCCCGGCGGCACGTTTCTCTGCAAGGTGCTGCAAGGCGGCACCGAGGCGACGCTGCTCGCGGCGCTCAAGCGCGATTTCTCCCATGTGCGGCACGTGAAGCCGGCCGCGAGCCGATCGGATTCGGCGGAGCTTTATCTGTTGGCAACGGGGTTTCGCGGCTAGTGTCCCGAGTCGGAAGTTCGCACGCCCTTGCGGCACACTCTCGTGCGAACTTCGGAATCTAAGGGACACTGGCGGCGATGCTTTCATCCCATTCGCTGATCGGTGGCCTCGGTCGCGCCCGCCGCGGGCGCCGTGCTGCGGCGCGCCAGTTCCGCGCCGGCATCAGCCGGCATGCGCGCGAAAACGAAGCAGGCGCAGCCAGCGATCACCGCAATGGTGAGATAGGCGGGCTGAAAGTCGGCGGCCGTGATCGTGTCGCGTCCGCGCGCCCATAGCGTCAGGTCGACCGCCAGCGCGCCGATGGCGACTCCGACCGAAATCGACACCTGCTGCGCGACCGCGACCAGGGAGGTGGCGCGACTCATGCGGCGGTTGTCGACGTCGGCATAGGCGATGGTGTTGAGACTGGTGAATTCGAGCGAACGAAAAAAGCCGCCGACGATCAGCACGCCCACGATCCACGCGAACGGCACGCCCGGCGTGAAGGTCGCGCAGGCCGCGACCAGCGCCGCGCTGATCAGCGCATTCACCACCAGCACGCGACGGAATCCGTAACGGCGGAGAATGAACGGGATCACCGTCTTCATGCCCATGGCGCCGACGACGCTCGACAGCGTGATCAGCCCCGATTGGAAGGCGGTGAGATTGAAGCCGAGCTGAAGCAGGAGCGGAAGAAGGAACGGCATTGCCCCGATGCCGGAGCGGTAGATAAAGCCGCCGACGACGGCGGCGCGCATGGTCGGGATCTCGAGCAGGGAGAGATCGAGCACCGGCGCGGGGGTGCGGCGTGCATGCAGCACGTAGGCATAGGCTGCGCCGGCGCCCACGACGATGAGCGCGATCACCACGCTGGTCGGGAGGAAATTGAGCCCGAGCAGGGAACCGCCGAAGGCGAGCCCGCCGATGCCGAGACCGGCGAGCACCGCACCGAGTGGATCGAACGGGTCGGGCGTCTGCGCCCGCACGTCCTCGATGAAAATCGTCGCCAAGGCGATGCCGGCAAGTCCGATCGGGATGTTGATCAGGAAAATCCAGTGCCAGGAAATGAAGGTGGTAATGAAGCCGCCGAGCGCCGGGCCGATCAACGGCCCGATCAGCGCCGGCAGGGTCACCCAGACCATGGCGTTGATCAGCTCGCGCCGGTCGACGCTGCGCACGAGAATAAGGCGCGCCACGGGCGTCATCATCGCCCCGCCCATGCCCTCGACGATGCGTGCGACCACGAATTCGGAGAGCGAGCCCGAGAGCGCGCAGCCGATCGAGCCGAGCATGAACACGGCGATCGCTCCCCGAAACACCGTGCGCGCGCCGAAACGGTCGGCGGTCCAGCCGCTCACCGGAATGAAGACCGCGAGCGAGAGCAAGTAGGAGGTGACCGCAAGCTTAAGCGTCAGTGGGCTCGTGCCGATGTCGGCGGCGATCGCCGGCAGCGAGGTGGCGATGACGGTCGAATCCATGTTCTCCATGAACAGGGCGACCGCCACGATCAGCGGCACAATGGGTTTCGCCGGCATGGGTTAGTACAGCGACCTCGGAGCGCTTGCGCTGGCGCAAGGGCAGAGATGGCGGAAGCGGCACGCCCAAGTGTTCATCGGGGTTGCAGGGTTGTCGAAGCTGGTGCGCAGGTCGATCATCCCCGCACGTTAGCAGAATCGGCACTCCCTCGGACAAGGCGGGCATTGTGCTGCGGCGAACGCGGTCCCACATAGGGCGTGCATGAGGCTTAAGGGTTTGGCCAATGATCTATCTGCTTGCAGTTTTCATTCCGCCGCTCGCGCTCCTGCTGAACGGCCAACCGTTCTCGGCCGTCTTCAACCTCATCCTGATCGTGCCCTCCCTCCTGCTCGGGTTCATCTTCCCCGCCTTTTTCCTGGTTCCGTCGCTGCACGCGGTCGTTGCGGTTCATATGAAGCGCGAGGACCGCAAGCACCGCGAGCTGGTGAACGCGATCGAACGGCACGGGCCGCCGCCGGGTTGGCGCCCCTGATTCGAGCCTGAAGGAGGGCTGACGTGACTGGGCGATCGCGGCAACGACACCGCTTCTTTCGGTGAATTGCTGCTAAATCGCTAGGATTCGCGCCCGAGCCGTGCTATCGACCGGCGCCAACCCAAAACGGGCCGTCACGTCGCGCGCGAAGAGCCGGTTCGCCGTAGCCCGCGCGCATCTCGGTCCCCCGACGGCGCCGTCGAGCAAGCCCGCAAGGCGGGCCACTGGAGTTGGCAATGGAGCAGAAATCCAACGGAACCCTGCGCGAAGCGCTCACCTTCGACGACGTCCTGCTCAAGCCCGGACTGTCCGAACTCCTGCCGTCCGACGCCGACATCCGCTCTCGCATCACGCGCGACATCCCGCTCAATATCCCGATCGTCGCCTCGGCCATGGACACTGTGACCGAAGCCAAGATGGCGATCGCCATGGCGCAGGCCGGGGGGCTCGGGGTCATCCACCGCAATCTTGAGCCCGAGGAGCAGGCCGCGCAGGTTCGCCAGGTCAAGAAGTTCGAATCCGGCATGGTGGTCAACCCAGTCACCATCGATCCCGGCGCCACCCTCGCGGATGCGCTGGCTTTGATGCAGGACCACCGCATTTCAGGCATACCGGTGGTGGAGGGCGGCGGCAACGGTCGCGCCGGCAAGCTCGTCGGCATCCTCACCAACCGCGACGTGCGATTCGCCACCGACCCGCGCCAGAAGGTTGCCGAGCTGATGACCAAGGAGCGGCTCGTCACCGTGCGCGAGGGCGTTGGACAGGACGACGCCAAGCGCCTCCTCCATCAGCACCGGATCGAAAAGCTGCTCGTGGTCGACGACCAGTATCGCTGCGTCGGGCTGATCACGGTGAAGGACATCGAGAAGGCGGTCGCCAACCCGCACGCCTGCAAGGACGAACAAGGGCGCTTGCGCGTCGCCGCCGCGACCACCGTCGGCGACAAGGGGTTCGATCGCACCTCCCGGCTGATCGCGGCGGGTGTCGATCTCGTGGTCGTCGACACCGCGCACGGCCATTCGCGCTCGGTGCTCAATGCCGTCACGCGCATCAAGCGCCTGTCGAACGCGGTGCAGGTGGTTGCCGGCAACATCGCCACCAGTGAGGGCGCCAAAGCGCTGATCGACGCCGGTGCGGACGCGATCAAGGTCGGCATCGGCCCAGGCTCGATCTGCACCACGCGCATCGTCGCTGGTGTCGGCGTGCCCCAACTCACCGCCATCATGGATGCGGTCGAGGTCGCGCAAAGGAGCGGCACGCCGGTCATCGCCGACGGCGGCATCAAATATTCCGGCGATCTCGCCAAGGCGCTCGCCGCCGGCGCCGACTGCGCCATGGTGGGATCGCTCCTTGCCGGCACCGACGAGACGCCGGGCGAGGTGTTTCTCTATCAAGGCCGCTCCTACAAGACCTATCGCGGCATGGGCTCGGTCGGCGCCATGGCGCGCGGCTCCGCCGACCGCTACTTCCAGCAGGACATCAAGGACACGCTCAAGCTCGTGCCGGAAGGCGTCGAAGGCCAGGTGCCGTACAAGGGCGCAGCGGCGACCGTGCTGCACCAACTCAGCGGCGGCTTGCGCGCCGCCATGGGCTATGTGGGTGCGAAGACCTTGAAGGAACTGCACGAGAAGGCCGAGTTCGTGCGCGTCTCGGGCGCGGGCATGCGCGAGAGCCACGTGCACGATGTCACCATCACGCGCGAGACCCCGAATTATCCCTCGAGGGTCTGATCCCTCCCCCATCGGGGAGGGATAGCAGGCATGCCCGCGAAAAAATCGCCTGACCCGTTCGGCGAAGTGCGCGCGCAGACCTTGCGGCACCGCGCCCAGCACGGTTGCGGCGCCTACCCGTTCGAGGACGGCGCCATTCTCGGCGTGATCGCCGCCGCCATCGCAGCCAAGCGCGTGCTCGAACTCGGCTGTGCGCTCGGCTATACGGCGCTCTGGTTCGCCCATGGTGCCAAGGGCTCCAGCATCGACACGATCGAATTCGATCCGGCGCATGTGCGCCTCGCGCGCGAAAATTTCGCCGCGTTCGGCGTCGCCAATCGGGTCAGCGTGCATCAGGGCGATTTCGCCGAGGTGCTGCCGAGGCTCGCTCCTGGATACGATCTCGCTTTCTTCGATGGGTTCGCGCCGACGCCGGACTATTTGCGGACGTTCCGGAAACTCGTCCGCCCGCGCGGCGTGCTGATCAGCTCGAACCTGCACTTCCGCGATGCCGAGACGCGCGCCTACCGCGATTTGCTGTTTGCAGGCGGTGGCTGGCTCACGGCTGCGATCGCCGACGGCGACACCGCGATGAGCGTGCGGCTCTAACGGCAACGCCTTCACGGTTGCTTTCGTGGCTGTGGCCGGTCAAGTTACGCGCCATCGGGGAGAAACCCACGATGTCGATCCAGGCCGTCCTGCTTCCGCTCTTTGTTCAGGTCGCGCTCACCTTCGTGCTGCTGTTCTGGACGGGCTATCTGCGCAGCAATTTGCTCAAGACCGCCGCGGTCAAGCCGCAGGACATCGCCTTGCGGGAACCGAACTGGCCG
>JBKOXY010000348.1:0-10615 GCA_046725125.1 Pseudomonadota bacterium
TCATGCCACCCTCCCGGCAAGCGCGGCGGCGACCGCCTCATGGTCGCTGAATGGTAGCACCTGTTTGCCGATGATTTGGCCGGTTTCATGGCCCTTGCCGGCGATCAGCAGCACGTCGCCGCGGCGCAAGTCCGCGATCGAGGCGCGGATCGCCTCGCGACGGTCGCCGATTTCGAGCGCGCCGGGCGACGCCTGCAGGATCGCCGCACGGATCGCCGCGGGACTCTCGCTGCGGGGATTGTCGTCGGTGACGACGACCCGGTCGGCCAGCTGCGCGGCGATGGCCCCCATCATCGGGCGCTTGCCGGGGTCGCGATCGCCGCCGCAACCGAACACCACGACGAGGCGGCCGCTTACGTAGGGCCGCAGCGCCTCGAGCGCCTTGGCGAGCGCGTCGGGCTTGTGGGCATAATCGACGAAGATCGGCGCGCCACTGCGTTCGCCGAGGAACTCGAGCCGGCCCTTGGCGCCTTTAAGATGCGCGAGCGCGGCGAAGGTCGCGGCGGGTTCGCCTCCGGTCGCGATGACGAGCCCGGCCGCGACCAGCGCGTTCTCGACCTGGAACGCGCCAGGCAGCGGCAGACGGACACGGTATTCGCGACCGGCATGGCGCAGCTCGAGCACCTGTGCGAAGCCCTCGATCCGGCTCTCGATCAGACGAATGCCTTCGCCACGCGTGCCGACGGTGATGAGCCACAGCCGGCGCCGCGTCGCCGCCGCCGTCACGGCATCGGCGTGCTCGTGATCGGCCGCGATCACGGCCGCGCCACCGGGCTCGATCAGATCCGTGAACAGGCGCAGCTTGGCGGCGAGGTAAGCCTCCAGCGTCGGGTGATAATCGAGATGGTCGCGGCTGAGATTGGTGAAGCCGCCAGCCGCCACGCGCACGCCGTCGAGGCGGCGTTGATCTAAACCGTGCGAGGAAGCTTCGATGGCAAGGTGCGTCACGCCTTCGCGCGCGAGCTGATCGAGCGAGCGGTGGAGCGCGACCGGATCCGGCGTGGTGAGCGAGCCGTAGACTTCCCGTTTCGGCGAGACGAGCCCGACCGTGCCGATGCTGGCGGCCGCATGGCCGAGCGCCGTCCAGATCTGGCGCGTGAACGCGGCGACCGACGTCTTGCCGCTCGTGCCGGTGACCGCTCCGATCACCTGCGGCTGGCGCGGAAAGAACTTCGCCGCCGTGAGCGCCAGAGCCCGGCGCGCGTCGGCAACTTTGATGAAGGCGACGGCTTCAGGAAGCGGCGTCGCCGGCGGCCGTTCGGCCATCACGGCCGCGGCCCCGGACGCGAGCGCCTGCGAAACGAAGTTGAGCCCATCCTCGTTGCTGCCCGCCACCGCCACGAACAGATCGCCCGGCTTCACGCTGCGGCTGTCGGCGGTGACGCCGGTGAGGTCGAGCGCGGCGAAGCGCGCGTCGGTGACGGTATCCGCGGTGAGGAGGTCGGCAAGCTTCATGGGAACGCGATCTCGACCGTTCAGCCGCTTCGTGGCTTTCGGATGGTGCCGAGAGATACGCGCTGCCTTCCGAAAACGGAAGAGCGACAACGGCCTACCGTCCGCCCACGCTCGCCAGAATCAACTTGTCGGCGGGCGGCAGCTCGAAGCGCGGCTCGAGCCCGAGCAAGGGGGCGATGCGGCTGATGACGGCACCGCCCACCGGCACCGCGTTCCATCCCGAGGTGGTGAAGCCATGCGTGTCGGGCGTCGCCTGCGGCTCATCGAGCATGATGAGGAGAAGGTAGCGCGGCTGATCGGCCGGCAAGACCGCGGTGAAGGACGTGAGCACCTTGGTCTTCGAATAGCGGCCGCCGACCACTTTGTCCGCGGTGCCGGTCTTGCCGCCGACGTAGTAGCCCTTCACGTCGGCCCTGGTGGCGGTGCCCTTCTCGACGTTGAGGCGCATGAGATAGCGCATCTTGTCGCTGGTCTCGCGCTTGACGACCTGGGTTGCGAGCGCGAGGGCCTCCGCTTCGCTACGCTTGAGGAAGGTCGGCGGAATGAGGCGTCCGCCGTTCATCAGCGCGCCGATCGCCGCTACTGCCTGCAGCGGCGCCACCGAAAGCCCGTGACCGAACGCGATCGTCACGGTGTTGAGCTCGGCCCAGCGCTTGGGCGCCAGCGGCTCGGCGCTCTCCGGCAATTCGGTGCGCAGCCGATCGAGCTGGCCCATCTTCCTGAGGAACCATTTGTGGTGCTCGATCCCGAGGCTGAGCGCCATGCGCGCGGTGCCGATATTGGAGGAATAGGTGAAGATCTCGGGGACCGTGAGCACGCGGTTCTGGGCGTGGAAATCGTGGATCGCGAACTTGCCGTATTGCAGCGGATGGCTGGCGTCGAACGCGGATTTGAGCGTGATCTTGCCGGAGTCGAGCGCCATCGCGACGGTGAGCGCCTTGAAGGTCGAGCCCATCTCGTAAACGCCGGTGGTGAGCCGGTTGATGCGGGTCGGCTCGAGCGCCTGGCGCGGATTGTTGGGGTCGTAATCGGGCACCGAGACCATCGAGATGACCTCGCCGGTGCGCACGTCGGTGAGGAGGGCCGCAGCCGCCACTGCCTTGAACTTGGCGCGGGCAGCGACGAGCTCGTCGCGCAGCGCGTGCTGGACGCGTAGGTCGACGGCGAGCTCGACCGGTTTTTGCAGCCGGTCGGTGGCGAGCCCCGCCAGATGCAGGTCGGCGAGCCCGCGCGTGTCGAGCCATTTCTCGATGCCGGCGATGCCCTGATTATCGATGTTGACGTGGCCGATGAGATGGGAGACCTCGGCACCGTTCGGATAGATGCGCTTGTTCTCGGGCAAGAAGCCGATGCCGGGAATGCCGAGCCGATAAATCTGCCCCCGCTGCTCCGGCGTGATCTCGCGCTTGAGCCAGACGAAGCGGCGCTTGGAGGCGAGCCGCCCACGCAACTCGGCGGCATCGACGTCCGGCATCACCGCGGTGAGCAGTTCGGATGCTTCGTCGACGTCGATGATCCGGTGCGGCTCGGCGAACAGCGAGGGCGTGCGCACGTCGGTCGCCAGGATTTCACCGTTGCGGTCGAGGATATCGGGCCGCGCGGTCGCCACCGCATCTTGTCCGATGGCGCGCCGCGACCCATGACCCTCGGGCACGGTCGCAAACATCACCAGCCGGGCCGCGATGACCGCGTAACCCAGCGCGATGACGAGCACGGCGAGCCCGATCCGCGCCCGCGTCTTGGCGGCGCGATCGACGTTGCGGCCATATAGAAGCGAAGCCACGAACCCTCGGCGCCGCGGTTCGCGCGCAGGTGCCGGCTGATCTGCCACGGGCGCCGTCATCCCCATTCACCTTGTCGCCGCCGGCACGCCGCCGGTCGCCGAGCGATCGAGCACCTCGGGATTGGCGATCACCGTCCCGATCGGATCAGGCTCGTCCACCGGCACGAGGTCGGGCGGCCGCTCCGGCAGATTGTCGAGCGGATCGATTTGCCGGCTATCGACCGGCTTCAAGGCGAGGTGTCGCCGCGCCAGGTCCTGAATGCGCGCGGGATTGTCGAGCTTGGCCCATTCCGCGCGGAGCGCCGCCACCGCGTCGCGCTCGCGGCGGATCTCGAGCCGCAGCTTGGCGACGCGTTGCGCCTGCCGCGTCGATTCGAACTTGATCTTGTAGACGTCGGCCGCCGCCAGCACGAGCGCGCCGATCACGCAGATGTTGAGAATGCGCATCATCATGGCCGCCCCGATCCTTGGCGGGCGATAATGTCGGCGGGCGACGGCAATCGCGGCAGCAACGGGGTGGCGCGGCGGCTGGCGATCGGCGCGTCGGTGCGCTCGGCCGCCCGTAGCTTGGCCGAACGCGCGCGGGGGTTGGCGCCGATCTCGGCCTCGTCGGGCACGATCGGCCGGTTGGTCAGAATGCGGAAGGTCGCGGGCGCTTGCGCGGGTGCCGGACGATGGCGCGAGGGAGCGCTCGGCCGGCTGCGCTCGACCAGGAAGGATTTTGCGATGCGGTCCTCGAGCGAATGGAACGCCACGACCACCAATCGACCGCCCGGCTTGAGCACGCGCTCGGCGGCGGTCAAGCCGGCGGCGAGCTCGGCCAGCTCCTCGTTGACGAAAATGCGCAGCGCCTGGAACGTCCGGGTCGCCGGATGGATCGCGCCCGGGCGCGCATGTACGATCCCGGCGATGATGTCGGCGAGCGCGCGCGTCGTGCGGATCGATGCGTCGCGGCGCACGGCCACGATCGCGCGGGCAATGCTGCGCGCATGGCGCTCCTCGCCGAGCGTCGCCACAATGGCCGCAAGCTCGCGCTCGGATGCCGACGCCACAATGTCGGCCGCGGTCGGCCCGTCGCGGCCCATGCGCATGTCGAGCGGACCGTCGAGGCGGAAGGAAAATCCGCGCGCCGCCTCGTCGAGCTGCATCGAGGAGACCCCGAGGTCGAAGACGACGCCGTCGACCGCGTCGTAGCCGCAGCCGCGCGCGACCGCCTGCAGATTGGAGAATTTGTCCTCCACCAGAACGAGCCGGCCGCCGGCGGCGCGCACGAGATCGGCGCCGCGTGCGATCGCGCTTTGGTCGCGGTCGATGCCGATGACGTTGCAGTTCGCGGCCGCGAGGATATCGCGAGCGTTGCCGCCGGCACCGAAGGTCGCGTCGATGTAGATGCCGCCGGCGCGGACGGCGAGGAATTCGACCGTGGGGCGGCCGAGCACGGGAATGTGACGAGCCAGTCCGCCAGCGACAGCGCGTCCGCTGTCGCGGCTCGCCATCATTCCCGTGCTCCGTGCGGGCCTTCCGCCGCCACCCGGGAGCCCAGCTGCTTCGTGAGCGCGCGAACCTTTTCGGTGGCCTCCGCGAGTTCCGCGCGGAAGCGTCCGGGCTCCCAGATCTGAAACTTGTGGCCGAGGCCGGCGAAGGCGATCTCGTCCCTGATGCCGGCGTGGGTCTTGAGCGGTTCGGTGAGGATCGCTCTGCCCTCGCCGTCGATCTTCAACACTTCGCTCGTGCCGTAAAGCGCCGCCGAAAACTGCTCGCGCTCCTCCGAATAGGGCGGAAAGCGCGCGATTAGCGTCTCGATCTCCCTGAGCAACGCATTGCCGCCGGCGTCGAGCGCGGGCCGGTCGATCGTCGGATAGCAATAGAGGCCCTCGAAGCCGTCGCGCGCGAGCACCGCGCGGAACGGCGCCGGGATCGACACCCGGCCCTTGGCATCGAGGCGCAAGGTGTAGTGGGACACGAAGCGGTCCATGACGTCCCTGGTTCACCCCCGCGGGTCGCTTCGGCGCTACTGCGGCGCGAGCCACAGGCACCCGCGCCGCCCCTGCGGGGGCGGTCTTGGACGCCGCATCGCCGCATGGGACGCTATGGGTTATCATGGGATCACTTGGGCGTCAATCAACCGCCCGGGCGCATCCCGCGCCCCGGCTCGACTGGAATCTCCATGGCCCATTAATGGGATGCCCGCTTAAGGAATGGTTGAGCAGCCAGCCATCGGGCGCGTCCGCAGAATTGGGCAGTCGGCCCCGTCGCGACGCGACGTTAATCAGTGGTTAACGCCTGGGCGTCGCCACCGCGGCCAGGACTCCCGTGCTGACACGCGGTTTGCTTTCGTCGCGCTCGGCCCCCTCTCCGATGAACGGGTTTGCAGTGCGCAAATCCGCTCGCAGCGGCGCATGCCAGGTTCCCAATGCACGGAACGCATGGCTGTGCTCGCGAGTTGTTCCCGGGCAAGGAAGGCTTCTTTTCCTTGACGGAACAAAACGATCGGAGGCCACAAATGCTCAAGACCCTTATGATTTCGGCCGCGGTCAGCGCGCTGATGGTTTCGGGCGCCCTGGCGCAGGCCGATATGTCGCCAAAGCAGCCGGCGGCGCCAGCGGCGAAAGTCGAAGCCATCCCGCACGACACTGCGAAATTCATCGCGGCGCAGGGCACGGACCAGTGGGTTTTCTCCAAGTTCAAAGGCACCGATGTTCTCGGTCCGGACAACGCACACATCGGCAATGTGAGTGACATGCTGTTCGACAAGAACGGCAAGATCCTCGGACTGATCGTGGGTGTGGGCGGGTTCCTAGGCATCGGCGAAAAGAGTGTCGCCATTGATATGAGCGCATTCCAGCCGGTTCCTGCCGACACCGGCAGTAGCACCGGCGCTGGTGGCAATACCGCCATGGTCAGCCGCAATGACGACCCCACCATGGTCAAGCTCAAAGTCAGCTGGACCAAAGACCAGCTCAAGAACGCGCCGGACTTCCAATATTACAAGCCGCCGGCACGCACGACGAGCGGCGCTGGCGGGTCGCCGACCACCGGGATGGCGCCGCGGCCGACCACTCCGCCGGCGGGACGCTAACAAGGACGTTCGGGGAACATTAACCAAGTCGCGTGTTGTCGGGGCCGATGCGCGAGTAGCGTATTGTCGGGAACGTCGAGTGAGTAGCGTAGTGAGTAGCGTATTGTCGGGAACGTCGAGTGAGTAGCGTAAGCGGGACGAAGGCGTCCCGGAGTTGGACGGTCGGGTCGGCAACAGGCCGGCCCGGCCGTCGCGTTCTTAAGGGTGCGGCTCGCCTGCAACAACATCCGCGGATTCGCCACAACCGCCGCGCAGGCGCGCGCAGACGAGCTTGTCTCGCATCGTCGTTTCTGCACAATCGCCGCCTCCTGACGCGACGAGCTTTTCGTCGTGTGCAAGTGGCTCCTGCAAACGTCCGGGCGGTGCGCGTATGGTTGCGTCCGAGTTGCGTCCCGAGTCCTCCGTCGTCGCCGAGGTGAGACCTTCGCCGAACCACAGCGAGCGCAAGGGCGGCGACGCGCCCGACATGATCGTGTTGCATTACACCGGCATGCCGGACGACCAAGCCGCGATCCGGCAGCTTTGCAACCCGAGGAGCGAGGTCTCCGCACACTACGTCGTGCTGCCGGACGGCTATATCATCCAACTGGTCGCCGAGGCGCGGCGCGCCTGGCACGCGGGCACATCATCCTGGGCGGGCGAGAGCGACGTCAATTCGCGCTCGATCGGCATCGAGATCGCCAATCCCGGACATGACCATGGCTATCCCGCCTTTCCGAAACGGCAGGTCGCGGCGGTGACGGCGCTCTGCCGCAGCATTTTTACCCGCCACCGGATTCCCGCCGACCGCGTGCTCGCCCATTCCGACGTCGCACCGGCGCGCAAGCGCGATCCCGGCGAAAAGTTTCCCTGGAAGACGCTGGCCGCTTCCGGCATCGGCCTGTGGGTCAAGCCCGCTCCCATCGACCCAGCGGGAGCGATTTTCACCCTGGGCGAAACCAATCCCTCCATCGAAGAGGTGCAAACGCTGCTGGCAAAATATGGCTATGACGTCACCGCGAGCGGCTATCTCGATAGCGCCACGCGTGACGCCGTGGCGGCTTTCCAGCGCCATTTCCGCCCGCAGCGGGTCGACGGCATCATCGATGTCTCGACCACCTCGACGCTGAAGGACCTCATCGCCGCGCGCGAGGCCCGCCTCAGCGCGAGCAAGCCCGGTTGAGGCAATCGGCGCCGACGTGGCAGCATTAACGCGGTTGCGGCGCGGGTCTTGACGTTCCCCCGCGCACACCCCATGCCTTATCCGTCAGTCGGCTGGACGGCCGCTCGGGTCAATGCCGAAAGGTGGACCCGAGAGGAAAGTCCGGGCTCCATGGACATACGGTGCCGGATAACGTCCGGCGGGCGTAAGCCCAGGGACAGTGCCACAGAGAACAGACCGCCGCTCCCATCGCGTCCCGCTTGCGGGGAGGGAGCGGTAAGGGTGAAACGGTGCGGTAAGAGCGCACCGCGCTTGCGGCAACGCAGGCGGCACGGCAAACCCCACCGGGAGCAAGACCGAATAGGGACGGCGCGGGCTCGCGTCCGCGAGAGCGGAAGCGGTCCCGGGATCCATGTCCGGATCTGGCCGTCCGGGTAGGTTGCTGAAGGCGCCGGGCAACCGGCGTCGCAGAGGAATGGCCGTCACGCGAGGGCGCAAGTCCTCGCCTTACAGAACCCGGCTTACAGGCCGGCTGATGCGCTTCAAGGGGGCTCGGCGGAAAACCGTCGGGCCCCCGCCAATTTCTTGGCAACCCGGATCAACACCTGCAACTCGAACATGCCGACGCACGCGCCGTTGCGTCCTTCCGTTCTCTCTGAGCTGAGACTATCGTTCTGAGGTTACGTCCAGATCCCGGGTCCGCGGAGGCGTCGATGCAGCAGAATATTTGGCGTCTGGTGGCGTTTGTCGCCACGCTTGCCGTCGTCGCGATGGTGTCCGGCGTGGCCGAAACCGGTTCGCGCGTCGGGCAAGCCGGAGCCCGCTCGGGCGGTGGGCAGGCTGGCTCAACCACCACGGCGAACAAAAATCAGCCGAAGCCGAAAATGACCATCAAGGTCAGCCCCGAATACACCAGAGCCAAATAATGAGCTCGCGATCGGCGACCGCGCGTTACGTGCCGAGCTTCTTGTAGGCGTCGATCACGGCTTGGCCGTCGGCGCCCGCCTTGGTGAGCCACTCTGCGGTGAGGCGCTCGCCGATCTGCTGCAGGCCGGTCTTCAAGGCCTCGCTCGGCGACAATACTTTCAAGCCGTGGGCGGCGAGCTGCTCGCCGTACCATTTGTGCTTTTCCTGCGACCTCGACCAGCCGCGCGCTTCGGCAGCGGCGGCAACCTTGAGCAGCGCATCCTGCGTCGGCTTGTCGAGCCGATCAAAGGCCGCCTTGTTGACCAAGGTGACGTTCTTCGGGAGCCAGGCCTGCGTGTCGTAAAAATAGGTCATGGTCTCCCAGGCCTTGCTGTCGTAGCCGGTCGCGACCGAGGTCATGAAGGCGTTGATCAGGCCGGTGGCGAGCGCTTGCTGCAAGTCGGCGGCCTGGATCGTCACCGGATAAGCGCCGACGATCTGGGCGATGCGCTCGGTTCCCGCGTTGTACACCCGCCAGGAGAGCCCCTGCATATCCGCGATGCTGTTGATCTCCTTCTTCGCGTAGATGCCCTGCGGCGGCCACGGCACGGCGAACAGCACCATCAAGCCTTGCGCGGCGAATTTGCGTTCGATCGCAGGCTTCGACGCCGCCCACAATTTGCGCGCCTCGTCGTAGCTCGCGGCCAGGAACGGGACCACATCGATGCCGAACATCGGGTCTTCGTTGTCGTGCAGCGAGATCAGGATCTCGCCCGCTTGCGCCTGGCCGATCCGCACCGCGCTCTTGATGGCGGTCGCCGGGAATAAGGACGCGTTGGGATAAACCCTGATCGCGAGCTTGCCGCCGGTCACATCGCCCACGTCCTTGGCGAAGGCGGCGAGGTTCTCGCTGTGAAAATTGTCAGCCGGGTAGGCAGACGGAAGGCGCCATTGGACCTGCGCGCAGGCCGGCGAGGCGGCGAGCGCGAGCGCGACAGCCGCTGCGAACGCCGAGAATCGTACCTTTGGCATGGCCCACGGGCCCCGAGAGCGGAGTTCGCAAACTGCCCCCAGCGCCATCATATCGGAGATTGCAGCGACATTGGGACGTCAAACACGCGCAAAAAGCCCGGCCATCGCGTGGGCGGGCCGGTGTCAACGGCCATGGGGAAGAGACGCTTCGCCTCGGGCGCATGCGCCCCTATAAAGCGGCCAGTAGATGCGCAGGCGCACGGCGATGCAAACCGATGGCAGCTGGGATTTTTGGATCGATCGCGGCGGCACATTTACCGACGTGATCGGACGCCGGCCTGACGGCTCGCTCGTCGCCCACAAGCTCCTCTCCGACAACCCCGAGGCCTATGGCGACGCCGCGGCGCAGGGCATCCGCGATCTCATCGGCATAAAGACGAGCGAAGCGATCCCGCAGGGGATCATCGGCTCGGTAAAGATGGGCACCACGGTCGCGACCAATGCGCTGCTCGAGCGCAAGGGCGAACGTACGCTCCTGCTCATCACCAAGGGGTTCCGCGACGCGCTCAAGATCGGCTATCAGGCGCGGCCGAAAATTTTCGCCCGCCACATCATCAAGCCGCAGATGCTCTACGAGCGCGTGGTCGAGGTGGAGGAGCGCGTGCGCGCCGACGGTACGGTGGAGAAGGAGCCGGACCTTGCCGCGGTACGCGCCGAGCTCTCGGCCGCGCTCGCGGCCGGCATCAGAGCGGTCGCGATCGTGTTCATGCACGCCTACCGCTATTGCGAGCACGAGCAGCGCGTGGCCGCGCTCGCGCGCGAACTCGGCTTCCCGCAGGTGTCGGTCAGCCATGAGGTCTCGCCGCTGATCAAGCTCGTAGGCCGCGGCGACACCACGGTCGTAGATGCCTACCTCTCGCCGATCCTGCAACGATACGTGGCGCAGGTGGCACGCGATATGGGTACTGCTCCCCTCCCCCTTGCTGGAAGGGGGAGCGCGCAGAGCGCGGCGCATGGAGAGGTCGCAGATCACGCCCCGCGCCTGATGTTCATGATGTCGTCCGGCGGCCTCACCGCGGCGGAGCTGTTCCAGGGCAAGGACGCTATCTTGTCGGGACCGGCAGCCGGCGTGGTCGGAATGGCCGAGACCGGACGCGAGGCCGGCTTCTCGCATCTGATCGGCTTCGACATGGGCGGCACCTCGACCGACGTCTCGCACTTCGACGGCGAGTATGAGCGCGCCTTCGAGACCGAGGTCGCCGGCGTGCGCATGCGCGCC
>JBKOXY010000293.1:0-6082 GCA_046725125.1 Pseudomonadota bacterium
GGCGCACAACGATGTGGTGCAGAAGCTCTTGCGCCAGGCGCGCAAGGGCGTGCGCATCGTCTACGTTCCCGGCAATCACGACGAGTTTCTGCGCGACTATTACGGCGTGCATTTCGGCGGCGTCGAGGTCGTCGAGCACGCAGTGCACACGGGAGGAGATGGGCGGCGCTATCTCGTCATTCACGGCGATCATTTCGATCTCGTGGTCACGCAGGCGCGCTGGCTCGCGCAGCTCGGCAGCAGGGCCTACGACGTCGCCATCGCCGTCAATCGCCTGTTCAATGCGCTGCGCCGGCGGTTCGGCTTTCCCTACTGGTCGCTGTCGCAATGGGCGAAGCTGAAGGTCAAGAACGCCGTGAACTATATCAGCGAATTCGAGCGCACGCTCGCCGACGAAGCGCGCCGCCATGCGGTTGACGGGGTGATTTGCGGCCATATCCATCACGCCGCGATTCACGACGATTTCGGCGTTCGCTATGCGAATTGCGGCGATTGGGTCGAGAGCTGCAGCGTCATCGTCGAGCATTTCGACGGCCGGCTCGAGGTCATGAGTTAGACCGACGAGATGCGCCGGGCCCGGCCGAGTGCGAGCGCGGTGGTACGAGGGGAGGGGCGCGGCGCCGAAATTGCCGCGTGAGTGCCCTTGCCGGGCGGGGCGCCGCGGCGCTACCGTTCGCAGATGCAACCTTTGCCCGATCGCGCCCTGCCGACCGCCGCCGACGTCGATGCCGCGGCGCGGCGGCTTGCGGGCGTTGCCCTGCACACGCCGCTGGTGACCTCGCCGGTGCTCGATGCGCTCACCGGCGCGCGCGTGTTCCTCAAGGCCGAGACCCTGCAGCGCACGGGCTCGTTCAAGTTCCGCGGCGCCTACAACAAGCTCTCCTCCATCCCGCAGGCGGAACGCGCGGGCGGCGTGGTGGCGTTTTCCTCGGGCAATCACGCGCAGGGGGTTGCGGCGGCGGCGCGGCTTCTCGGCATGCCGGCGGTCATTGTCATGCCGGCGGATGCGCCGCGCCCGAAGCGCGAGCGCACCGCGGCGCTGGGCGCGGAGGTCGTGCTCTACGACCGCGCACGGGAAGACCGCCAGGCCATCGCACAGGAGATCGCGCAGAAGCGCCACGCCGCACTGGTGCCGCCCTATGACGATGCGCTGATCATCGCGGGACAGGGCACGGCCGGCCGCGAGATCGTTGAGGATCTCGCGGCGCAGAGCCTCTCGCCCGAGGTCATCGCGGTGACGGCATCGGGCGGCGGGTTGACCGCGGGGATCGCGCTCGCGGTGAAGGCGCGAATGCCGCAAGCCCGCCTCTATACCGCGGAGCCCGAGGGCTTCGACGATCATGCCCGTTCGTTCAAAACCGGACGGCGGGAAAAGAATGCCGCGCTCACCGGTACGATCTGCGATGCGCTGATGGCGCAGACGCCCGGCGAGATGACCTTCGCCATCAACCGCGCGCTGGTCGGCGCCGGCGTCGCCGTAAGCGACGAGGAGGTCGCCGCGGCGGTCGCCTTTGCCTTCCGTGAGCTCAAACTGGTGGTGGAGCCGGGGGGCGCGGCCGCGCTCGCCGCGCTGCTATCGGGCAAGATCGACGTGAAGGGAAAGATCGCGGTCGCGGTCCTCTCCGGCGGCAATGTCGATCCGGACCTGTTCTATCGGCTGGTGGCCTAGTCGGACGAAGCGGCAGAGGACGCAGGGCCGTAGGCCTTGACTTAAGCCAGGTGTCCCAGATGCGCTGCAGCGCGAACGAAGTGGAACGGTGCACCGCTGATCCGGGACCGCCACAGACTGTGACGGTCCCGGGTCTGCAGCGCACCACCATAGCCCGCGAAGACGGGCGTAAACGTCCTTGAGGTGCTGCGCCGCGCCCGGGACACGCCCCTAAGCCACGCGAAGATGCGTAACATCGATTTGTGATTCCGCGCGCTCGTCCGTTGCCCTTGCATCCCTCCTTTGCGTGGCGGCTCGCAGTCTTCTACGCCGCGCTCTTCGTCGCGCTTGGGGTGCAATTGCCGTTCCTGCCGCTCTGGCTCGCGGCCAAGGGCCTCGATGCCGGTGCGATCGGCATCGCGCTGGCGGTCCCCATGATCGTGCGGGTCTTCGCGATCCCGCTCGCAACGCGCGGCGCCGACCGGCACGACGCGCTGCGCATGGCGATCGTGATCGCGGCGGCGATGGCGGTGCTGGGCTATGGTCTCGTTGGGATGGCGCAAGGCGCCGCCGTCATCACGCTGGCGCTGGCGCTGGCGTCTGTCTTTTACACGCCGATCATGCCCCTGGCGGATGCCTATGCGCTGCGGGGGCTCGGCCGTCTCGGGCGCGCCTACGGCCCGGTGCGGCTTTGGGGGTCCGCCGCCTTCATCGTCGGCAGCTTGGGCGCGGGCCTCCTCCTCGATCTCATCGCCGCGCGTGAGCTTATTTGGCTCATCGTGGCGGCGCTGACGATCACCGCGGCGGCGGCGTATGCGCTCTCACCGCTGCCGCCGCGCGAGGCAAGCCCATCTGCGACCCACGTATCGTCCGCGCGGGACCTGTTGCGCGATCCCGCCTTTCTGGCGGCGGCGGCCGCGGCGAGCCTCATTCAGGCGAGCCACGCGGTCTATTATGGCTTCTCTGCGCTCAACTGGCGGGCCGCGGGCCTCGACGGCGGCGCGATCGGAGCGCTTTGGGCGCTCGCAGTCGTGGCCGAAATCGCGCTGTTTGCGATCTCGCCGCGCCTGCCGCTCGCCCCCACCACGCTGCTCATGCTCGGAGCTGCGGGCGCGGTCGTTCGCTGGAGCGCAATGGCGTTCGATCCGCCGACGGCGCTGCTGCCGCCGCTGCAATGCCTGCATGCACTGTCGTTCGGTGCCACCCATCTCGGCGCGCTCGGCTTCATGGCGCGCGCGGCGCCGGCCGAACTCGGCGCGACCGCGCAGGGCTATCTCGCCGTCGCGCTCGGCCTGGTCATGGCTGCCGCCATGGGAATTTCGGGCCTGCTCTATGCGCGCTGGGGCGGTCTTGCCTATGGCGCCATGGCGCTCGCGGCCGCTGCCGGCGGCGTGTTCGCACTGGCCGCCCATCGGCTCACGGACGGGACGCAACGCCAAAGCCCAAAGGCAGGAGAGGGTATCAGTCGCAGGTGTGATACATCGCGG
Organism: Pseudomonadota bacterium; assembly: GCA_046725125.1. Lineage (GTDB taxonomy): Bacteria > Pseudomonadota > Alphaproteobacteria > Rhizobiales > Xanthobacteraceae > VAZQ01. The sequence goes on from JBKOXY010000293.1 coordinate 3,136, forward strand.
TGAGTTCGCGGCCGCTGAGATACATCATGCGCGGGGAGAGCCCGCCGCGCCGCGCGATCCAGCTGCGCACGTGCTCGGGATAGATGTCCATCAACAGCTGCGTGGCCTCGCGGCTCGTCACCTGCTGGCCATTGCTGCCGGGATGCCATGCCGCATGGAAGCCCAGCCGCGCGCGCGGCGTGACGCAGATGCGGTTGCGCGGGATCACGCCGAGCAACATGGTGCACGCCGACAGGCAGGGCCCGTCGATAATGACCCGCTCGCCCGAGCCCCGCAACGCCACCAGATTTTCAAGGTAGGGTCCGATTTGACCCCCGGGATCCGCTTTGATCCGTACCGCCGCATGCGCAGTTGAAACCGTCAGCGCCGCCGCGACGGCGCCGGCCAGAACAGCAATTTTCATGCTTGCCCTCTCCGTGCTCCCGGCGCCTGCCCGGCAGAGGTGGCGCCGCCCTCGTGCAATCTTTGAAAATCAAATGTGGGATAAATGTGAACAGCCGTGCCGATCGGATGGAACCTGCCTGACTTAGTTAACCACCGATGGGCAGTCCGGTAGGCGCACACCGCGCCGCCGCGGGTCTCACAGCAGGCAGCGCCTCATTCGACCCTGATGTTGGTCCTCTTCACGATATCCGCCCACTTGCGCGCCTCGGCGGCGAGGAAGGCGCCGAACTCTTGGGGCGTGGTGATGTGCGGCTCGACGCTGAATTTGGCCAGGTTTTGCTTCGTCTCGGCGGAGCGCAAGCCGGCAACGACCGCGCCGTTGAGCTTGTCGACAATGTCCGCCGGCGTGCCGGCGGGTGCCAGGATCCCGGTCCAGAACGATAATACGTAGTCGGGATAGCCGCTTTCGATCATGGTGGGGATATCCGGCAGATCGGCGCTGCGGGTCTTGCCCGTGACGGCAAGCGCTCGCACCTTGCCGTCGCGAATGTGCGGCAGCAGCGACCCGATGCCGTCGATCATCATCTGGATCTGTCCCGCCACCAGATCGGTCATGGCCTGGGCCATGCCGCGGTAAGGAACGAAGACGATGGTGGTTCCGGTGGCAAGCGTGAACAATCCCCACGCAATGTGGGGAGGGGAGGCAACGCCGGCGCCGTTGTGGAGCTTGCCCGGGTTGGCCTTGGCGTAGGCGACGAGTTCCGACAGCGTCTTGGCCGGCACGTCGGCATTCACGCTCACCACCAATGCGCCGAGCGAGACCGACGCGACCGGCGCGAAGCTCTTGACCGGGTCGTAATCGAGGTTCTTGAACAGCGCCGGCCCGATCGACAGCGAGGTGGTGCTGGCGAACAGCAGCGTGTAGCCGTCGGGATCGGCGTTGGCGACCGCGCGCGTGCCGATGGTGGCGCCGCCGCCCGCGCGATTGTCGATGACCACGCTCTGCCCCAGCCGCGCGGAGATGTCGCTGCCCACCAGGCGCGCAATGGTGTCGGGCGGTCCGCCCGCCGGGAACGGCACGACCAATTTGATGGGGCGGTTCGGATAAGACTGCGCGGCGGCATCGGCGAGGCCGAGGCCAGCGCACGCGGCCGCGATGGCGAAGAGAAGAATTGGCCTCAGATCCATCGGCGACCTCGGGGCGGCGCGTCTCATTCGAGCTTGATGTTGGCTGTCTTCGCGACCTGCGACCATTTCTGCGTTTCGGCCGCGAGAAAAGCCGCGAACGCCTGCGGTGGGCCGGGACGCACCTCGGCGCCGAGCTTGGCGAAGGCCGCCGCCACCTGCGGCGACGCCAAGCTCTCGTTGATCGCGGAGTTGAGCTTGGTGACGATGCCGTGCGGAGTGCCGGCCGGCGCCACCACGCCGATATAGGTCAACACCACGTAGTCGGGCACGCCACTCTCCATCATGGTGGGCACATCGGGGAGGAACGCGTTGCGCGTTTCGCTCGACACCGCCAGTGCGCGCAGCGCTCCCTCTCGCACCAGCGGAAGAACGCCGCCGATGTCCCCGAAAAACATTTGCACCTGCCCGCCCAAGACGCCCGTCACCGCATCGGCGGCGCCCTTATAGGGAACGTGGACGATGTCGACGCCGGTTCGCAGCTTGAACAATTCGGCCACGAGGTGGGTGGCATTGCCGTGGCCGGCCGATCCGTAATCGAGCTTGCCCGGGTTAGCCTTGGCGTAGGCGACAAGCTCGGGCACCGACTTCGCCGCAAATGCGGGGTGGACGACCAGCACCTCATGATTTTGTGAAACCTTCGCGATGGGGACGAAGACTTTGCTCGGGTCGTAGTCGCGATTGTTGCTGACGACAGGCAGCACGACGAGCGTACTGATGTTTCCGCACAACAACGTGTAGCCGTCGGGGTCGGCGCTCGCGACCGCCTTTGCCCCCAGGCTGCCCGCGGCGCCCGCGCGGTTTTCGACCACGACGGGTTGTCCGAGCGTCTGCGGCAGGTGCTGCGTCAGGATGCGGGCCGTGACATCGACCGGCCCTCCCGGCGGGAAGGGCACGATCATCTTGATCGGCCGCGTGGGATACGACGTTGTCTGGCCGGCGGCGGCGACGCCGCAGGCAAGCATGAGAATTGCCGAGCAAACGATGCGTTTGCCGAGCATGATCCTCTCCAGCGATCCGGCGGCTCTCAATCGGCCTTGATGCCGGTTTCGTTCGCAATCGCCGTCCAGCGCGGTGCTTCGGCGGCGATGAAGGCCGCAAAATCATGCGGCGATCCGATTTTCGCTTCCGCGCCCAAGCGCGCAAAGCCCGCTTGCGCGTCCTTGGATCGAAGGATCTCGTTGATCGCGGCGTTGAGCTTCTCGACGATGGGGGAGGGCGTCCCCGCCGGCGCCAGCAGCCCGGACCAGAACGAGGCGAGGAGCTTGGGATATCCGCTCTCGGCCGTGGTCGGCACGCTCGGCAACAGCGGCGAGCGCGCCTCGGTCGCCACCGCCAGCGCCCGCAATCGTCCGCCTTGGACGTGGGGCAGAAGAAT
>JBKOXY010000260.1:0-6094 GCA_046725125.1 Pseudomonadota bacterium
TGCCTTGCTTTACCCATATTCGTTAACACATTCAGGGCCGAATTGGCGTTATTGTGCTCGGTATGAGTGATTCGCTCGATCGTCTTTACCAGGCCGTTCTGGCCGCCCAGACCGCCGATCCGGTGTCCTCGCGGACGGCGCGGCTGTTGCGCGCGGGCCGCAGCAAGATAGCCAAGAAGCTGGCGGAGGAGGCGGTCGAGGTCGCGATCGATACCATGCACGGCGATTGCGATGCCGTGGTGCGCGAAAGCGCCGACCTTCTCTACAATCTCGTGGTGCTGTGGGTCGCCTCCGGCGTCCATCCCAAGGACGTGTGGATGGAGATGGAGCGCCGCGAACAGCTGTTGGGGATTGCCGAGAAACTTCCCAAGGAGCCGCTTGACGCTCCGCCGCGGGAGCGCCCCGATGCTCCACCGCGCCGCAAGGTGATCGCGCTCGACCGCAGCCGGGTGCGCAAGCGGCGCTGATGCGCCGCGGAGCGCACGACGCACGCCCGAGCCGGCGCACGCTTTCCATCAAACCCCGCGACGTCTGTGTCGAAGCTCGGCGGATGGACAATCACTGCGCTCGCCGCTAAGCAAGCCCGCCATGCTTCGCCGCCTCTATGATTGGTGCATCGCCGCCGCCGACAAGCCGCACGCCACCTGGCTGATGGGCATCATTTCGTTCGTGGAAAGCTCGTTCTTTCCGATCCCGCCCGACACGATGCTGATTCCGATGGCGCTCGCGCGGCCGGACCGGGCCTGGTTCTACGCGACCGTGTGCACCGTGACGTCGGTCGCCGGCGGCGTGCTCGGATATTTCATCGGCGCCGTGCTTTACGATTCGATCGGGCTGTGGTTGATCCAGCTCTACGGCTACGGCGACAAGGTCGATGCGTTCCGTGCGGCTTACGTGCAATGGGGCGGCTGGATCATTCTGCTCAAGGGGCTCACCCCGATCCCCTACAAAATCGTGACCATTGCGTCGGGCTTCGCCGGCTACAATCTGTTCTTGTTCGTGGTGCTGTCGATCGTCGCGCGCGGCATGCGATTTTATGTCGAGGCGTTCCTGCTCAACCGCTACGGCCCGCAGGCGCGCGCGATCATCGAAGAACGGCTGGGCTTCTGGGTCACGGTTGCCGGGGTGGCGCTGATCGGCGGCATCGTTGCCGCCCTCTATGTGTTCTGAAGTTCCGTGGCTCCTCATTTTCGCCACGTGTCCCGCCCAGCCTGCGCGCGGCTGTGACGTCGACGGGATCGAGATGACCAGCCACCCCGGAACATTTGATGCTCGCTCTTTCGCGTCCATCGCACGCGCGCTGCTCGCCGCGGGCGCGCTGTGCCTCGTCACGTCCGCGCCTGCGCAAGACGTCCGGCCCCCGGGTGAGATCCCAAGCCAGCACCTGGGCGAGCCCGCCGCCAATCCGCCGGCGGCACCGGCGCCGGATTCTGTTTTCCGGCCGGGCTTCGTCGATACGATCGGCCATTGGCTCAACGAGGGCACGACCAGATTCAAGTCGGATTTGCAGGGCGCGCAGGCGACATTCGATCAACTCGGCAAGGAGACCCGCGACGCCGCCAAGGATGCGACCGACGCGGTCGTGGTATTGCCAAACGCGCGCATCGTGATCGCGCGCGAGCGCTGCGCGGTGGCGCAGAACGGCGCCCCCGATTGTCAGGCGGCGGCCGCTGCCGCCTGCCGGGGCAAGGGATTCCAGACCGGCAAAAGCCTCGACACCCAGTCGGAGCATAAATCCCCGGCGCAGGACCGAGATTTTCGTGACGCGCGCGGTGTGCCAATAAACGCGCTGGGCAGCGGTCATCCGCGCAGCGCCGAACGCATGGCCGGTTCGGTCTGCGTCTGCTCCCACGGGACCAGCGCATCGACGCCGCCGCGCCATGGTTGTGCTGGACAGCGCGCGGCTCGTCTGCAGTAATGATTGCATGGGTTTGAGTGCTCGGAGCGTTCCGTGAATCTCCACGCCATGTTGCTCGAACGGCAGGCCGCGGGCCGTCCGGTCACCGTCGGCCTCATCGGGGCGGGCAAGTTCGGCACCATGTTTGTCTCCCAGGTGCGCTTGACGGACGGGATGCATCTCGTTGCGGTGGCCGATCTCGACGTCTCCCGCGCGCGGTGCCAGCTTCGCACCGCCGGGTGGAACGATGAGGCGATTTCCGCGCCCTCGCTGGGGAACGCGCTCGCGCGCGGCATGACCCATGTGACGGAGGACGCGGAAGCGCTGATCGCTTGCCCCGAGATCGAAGTGATCGTCGAGGCGACCGGCGTGCCGGCCGCAGGCATACGCCACGCCTTGAGCGCGATCGCCCATGGCAAGCACATCGTGATGGTCAACGTCGAGGCGGATGCGCTTGCCGGCCCCCTGCTTGCGCGCAAGGCGAAGGCCGCGGGCGTGGTCTACAGCCTCGCTTGGGGCGACCAGCCCGCGCTCATTTGCGAGCACGTCGACTGGGCGCGCGCCTGCGGCTTCAAGGTGGTCGCCGCCGGCAAGGGCACGCGCTACGAGCCGCACTATCACCGCTCCACGCCCGACACCGTGTGGGACATCCTCGACAAATATCTGTCGATCACCGACCGGAATTCGATCAATCCGAAAATGTTCAACAGCTTCGTCGACGGGACCAAATCGGGCATCGAGATGACCGCGGTTTGCAACGCCACCGGGCTCCTCCCGCAGAGCGAGGGATTGGGTTTTCCGCCGGCAACGCGCTTCGAGCTTGCCGACGTGTGCAAGCCGAAGGCGGCCGGCGGCACGCTCGAGAAGGCCGGCGTCACCGAAGTGACCTCCTCGGTCTATCGCGACGGTCGCGACGTGCCGCATCATCTCGCGCTCGGGACTTACGTAGTGTTCGAGGGCGACAGCGACTATGCGCGGCGCTGTTTCAAGGAATACGCGATGCTGCCGGACAAGAGCGGGCGCTACGCCGCGCTCTACCGGCCGATTCACATGATCGGACTCGAGCTCGGCGTGTCGGTCGCCAGCGCCGCGCTGCGCAAGGAGCCGACCGGCGCGCCGACCGGCTTCCGCTCCGACGTTGCCGCAACGGCCAAACGCGCGCTCAAGAAAGGCGAGGTGCTCGACGGCGAAGGCGGGTTTTGCGTCTGGGGCAAGCAGGTTCCGGCCGGGCGCTCTCTCGACGACGGCTTGCTGCCGCTCGGGCTCGCCCACGCGGTCAGGCTCAAGCGCGACGTCGCGGAGGGCCGATGCTTGCGCTGGAGCGACGTCGCCTACGACGAAAACGATCTCGCCGTGAAGGTGCGCCGCGAGATGGAGGCGGCGTTCGGGCGGCCGAATATGGCGGGCGGCGCGCCACCCGGCTGACCCGCCCGCGTGGCCTGATCGCAGCCGCTGCACGCGGGGCCGCTCGGCCCGCCGCATCACCGCACGCCCGCGTTGACTGCAACGAATTTTGTTGCAAGCATTTCCGCGGCCCGCGGTGCGCCCGCCGCAGGCGCGCCGGAACATTCGGGCCGCAAAAAAACGAAGCGTGTCATGGCGATCGCCAAAGCCGAGCCCAAGGCCTCCCCCGACGCCGTCGGCTCCAGCGATGTCATCGAGGAGCTGCGCCGCCGCTATGACCGGCTCACGCACTCGCAAAAGCGCATCGCCGAGTACATCATCGCGCACTCGCACGCGGTGGCGTTCTCCACCGTCGATCAGATGGCCGCGCGGCTCAACGTCAATCCCTCGACCATCGTGCGCTTCACCTATCGTCTCGGCCTCGACGGCTTCCCGGATCTGCAGGAGCGAATGCGCGAAATCCTTCGCGGCCAGCTCGCCCGCACCGGCGACCCCATCAATGAACGCCAGGTCGGCAGCCACTTGGATGGCACGAGTTTCGGCGCGTCGCTGAGCCGCGATTGGCAAAATCTGCATCACACGATCGCAGGTCTCGACGCCGCCGCTTTCGCTCGCGCGGTGAATATCCTGGCGCGCGCGCGCCGCGTCTACGTGGTCGCCGGATTCTCGACATTTCCGGTCGCGCATTACTTCGCGATCATCCTCGATCGGCTGCGCAGCGAGATTTCGCTGCTCGCCTCCAACGACGCGTTCGCGACGCCGCGACTCGTCGAAATGAAGCCTGAGGATTGCTTGGTGGCCTTCACCTTTCCGCGCTACGCAAGCGCGACGCATCGCATCGCCATGTGGGCGAAGGAGAACAAGGCCAAGGTCGTTGCCGTGACGGACTCTCCGATCTCGGCGGTCGGTCAGATCGCCGACGTGGTCCTGCTCGCGGCCTCGGCCGGAGTCGGACTGCAGAATTCGCTGGTCGCGCCGTTGGCCGTCGCCAATGCGCTGCTCAACGGCGTGGCCGCGGCCAAGGGCACGAGCGCGCTGGAACGTTACGGCCGCCACGATCATTTGATGAAACGATGGGACGCGTTCCTGCTCAAATTGGGCGAGCGGTGAGCGGGCGCGGAAGAGCTTTTCTCTTACACATGGAATGGGAGAGAGGGCGCGCGCTTCGGCCGCGCGCTCGATCGCTTCCGGCGCCTATGCCGTTGCCGTCGGCGACACTCCTTCGTCGAGACGAACCCGCCATCGCTCGAGCAGCTCACGCGCGCGCGTCGACGAGGGGGTGGTGAGGAACTTGGCCACGTCGTCGGGCGTGTCGATATCGAGCGCGATGCGCGGCAGGTGCACCACCACCGGCTCGATGGCGCAGCGCTTGGCGGCGGCGAGATGCGGGACGAAGCTGTCTGCGCCGAAGCGCAGCGGCACGGCGCCGGCCGGGGAGCAGAGAATGGCATTGGAGCCGCGCTCATCGCGCGCCGGCACGATGGTGAAGGCGCGCGCGTCGCGGGTGGTGCGGCGGTGAACGTCGATCAGTTCTCGGATGTCGTCGCCTTCGACCAGCGGAATGTCGGCCGGGACCGTGAGCATGCCCTCCGTCGCGAGCTCTCGTGCCGCCGCCGCGACCGCGCCGGTGTGCCCTTCGCGCGCGCCGGCGCTCGACACGCGCGCGCCGTAGCGCGCCGCCATGGCCGCGGCCGCGGGATCGGCCGTCACCACGACAATGCCGGCGAGTTCGCGAACGCCGGCCAGCGTGGCCAGCACGTCCTCGCACATGGCGAGCGCCAATTGCTGTCGCCGCGCGCCGCACAGCACGCCGGCGAGACGCCGCTTGGCGTCGCCGGTGTCCTTGACCGGGACCACGGCGTAGATGTTTTGGCGAGCATTCATGCGGTAGCCTTTGCCGCTGCGTCGGCGCTCCCCAGCACGCGACGCGCCAGCTCCTCGCGATCCGCAAGCGTCGCCATTAGGGTATGCGCCAGCGTGACCGGAATGCCAAGCTCGGCTACCTCGGCGGCATCGGCGCGGTCGACCACATAGGCATCAAGCAGATCTTGGTAGCGCCGCGCCACCGCCGTGGCGCTCACCTCAACGTCGAGCTCGCACATCATCTTCGCGGTCGGCCCTTTGACCGCGCGCCCTGCGATGATGGGTGACACCGCCACCACCGGAGCGGCGGATCGGGCGATCGCATCGCGCATGCCGGGAACGGCGAGAATCGGCTCGATGCTCAGAAACGGATTGGACGGGCAGATCACGACCGCGCGCAGGCGGGGATCGCGCAGCGCCGCGAGCACGTCGGGATGCGCGCGCGCCGTCGCGGCGCCGTCATAGGCGAGCTCCAGGACCGTCGGCGCGCAGCGCCGCCGCACGAAATAATCCTGGAAGTCGAGCCAGCCCATATCGGTGCGCAGGCGCGTGCGCACGATATCGTCGGTCATCGGCACGAGCCGCGTCGCAATTTTGAGCCGACGGCAGAAATCGGCGGTGATGGCGGACAAGGCTTCGCCCGCCGCGCGCCGCCGCGTTCGCTCCAGATGGGTGGCGAGGTCGCCGTCGCCGAGCGCAAACCAGGTTTCGCCGCCGAGCGCGGCGAGCGCGGCCATGAAGGTCCAGGTCTCGTCGCGCCGGCCCCAGCCGCGTCGCGGATCGGCGAGGCCGGCGAGCGTGTACATAACGGTGTCGAGATCGGGCGAGATGGCGAGGCCGAGATGCTCGAAGTCGTCGCCGGTATTGGCGACCACCATGAGATCGGCGCCGGGCACGACGCGGCTGAGGCCCAGCACGAGCTTGGCGCCG
>JBKOXY010000412.1:0-7529 GCA_046725125.1 Pseudomonadota bacterium
GATCTACGACGCGATGCGACGCAACTATCCGCGCGCCCGCGGCATTCCGACCTCCGGCTTCGCGGCCGGCCCATGCCTGATGAAGGACACGATGCAACTCGCCGCCTTTGCCCAGAACCAGTTCAGCCTCGGCAACGCCGCCATGCTGGTCAACGAGGGCCTCGTGCTGCACGTGTGCGACGACCTTTGCCGGCGCTATGATCTCTCGCGGATGACCGTCGGGCTGCTCGGCATGGCGTTCAAGGCCGACATCGACGACACCCGCGCCTCGCTGAGCTACAAGTTCAAGAAAGCGCTCGCGAGTCTTGCCGAGGCGGTGCTCACCACCGACCCGTTCGTGACCACCGACCCCGAATTGCTGGCCCTCGACGAGGTGATCGAACGCAGCGATCTCCTCATTCTGTGCGCGCCGCATTCGGCCTATCGCGACCTCGATTTCGCCGGCAAGCCGGTCGTCGACGTGTGGGGATTCCTGAGCAAGGCGAATGTGATCGCGTAGCACCTCGAAACGCGGTGTTCACGCGCTAATACGGCGTCTTGTCGATCTGCCCGTTGGAGCGCACGAACCAATGCTCGCTCGCAAACGGCTTGCCCGCGAGCCGCTCCGCCAGCCAGTCCGCGACCAGAATCGGCGGGAACGGCCCGAGATTGGCGGCCGGCACGTTGCCGACCGAATGGCGCGATTCCTGATAGACCACCATCTGCTTCGGCCCCTTGACCGTATTGATCAGCCGCTCGGAATGCTCGAGCGGGCTGAGCTCCTCGCACTCGCCGGCGACGACGAGATAGGGCGCGCGGATTTTGTCCGCATGGCCTTCCCAGGTGATGGTCTTGCGGAACTTGTCGAACTCGTCCTCGTCGGTGATGCCCGACATGTACATGAACCGCTTCTTGAAGGTGGGCGACGCCTCCTGGAAGATGGTGTGGCAGCCGGGTTCGTGGCACACCGACATGGCGGCGAAGGCGCGGATGCGCGGCTCATGGGCGGTGAGAATGGTGCCGAAGAAGGTGCCGAAGCTCGTGCCGGAGCATCCGATGCGCTCGGCATCGATCTCGCTGCGGTTGCTCAGCCAGTCGAGGAGCGGCCTGCCGGCCGCCATCCAGTTCTCCACGGAGAAGTACACTCCGATCATGGGCGCTTCGTATTGTCCCGGTCCGTCGATCGATAGCACCGCCATCCCGCGGTTGAGGAAGCGATCGCCGTAGAGCGCGACCTGGATTTCCTTGAAGCTGTCCATGCCCGGGATGGCGATCACCGCCGGGATGCGGCCGCCCTTGTAGCCGGGCGGCAAATGAAACCAGGCCGGGATCGCCTTGTCGCGAAACGGCACCCACACCGCCTCGACGTGATGATCCGCCAGCGCCGCGTATTTCGCGTAGCATTCGCGCTTCTTGTTGTTGTAGGCGATGTTGGTTTCGTTGTTTTGGTCGTAAGGCCACTGCGCCGCTCCCCAATGGACGGCCGCCATGAAGTAATTGTCGCGCGCGGTCACCCTGCGATCGGCCTCCTCGGCCGCTTTCGCCTTGGCCTCGCGCCGGCGCGCAACCGCCTCGAAGGCCGGGCCGATGTCCGCCATCTTCTTCACGCGCTCGCGGATGCCGGCGAAATCGGCGTTGGCCTCGTTGCCGCAGGGACCGCTGAGATAGAGCGAGCGCGGCTGGTCCCAGTCGATGCCGTTGGCGCGGATGATGTTGTCGAGGAGCCAACGCTGCGCCTCGAAGCGGCGCACATGCGGCTCGCCGCGCTTGTCCAGAAGCGTTTGCGGTGGGCGGATCACGTTCATCACATTCACCCTTGTTGTTGCATGTTGCGAGGAAGCCGCCGGCGCGCAATCACTCTGGCTTGCCGCCGACGGCTTTGAGGATCGGCGTCCAGCGCACGCGTTCATCCTGGAAAACGCCCTCTGCTTTGTCGGGCCCGACGTCGCGCACGGGCTCGAAGCCGAGCCTGACGAGTTCGCTCTGGAACTCGCCATCGGCTATCGCTTGCTGGGTGACCGCGTTGATGCGCGCGAGGATCGGTTCGGGCGTGCCGGCCGGAGCGAAGATGCCGAACGTGGTCTGCGCCACCATGCCCGGCAGCCCCGCTTCGATCGAGGTTGGAAGGTCGGGCGCGCCCCTGATGCGCGTCTGTGAGTTCACCGACAGGATGCGGACCTTGCCGGCACGATGGAGATCCAGAATCTGCGCGGTGGCGTTGGCCGAGAGCATCGGGATCTGTCCGCTGATCACGTCGGTGACGGCTTGGCCGATGCCCTTATAGGGCACCGCCACGATGTCGAGGCCGCCCGCCAGTTGCTTGAAATATTCACCCGCGATGTGGGTGATCGAGCCGATGCCGGCCGACCCATAGGACAGCTTGCCGGGATTGGCCTTGGCGTAGGCGATCAGCTCGTGAAGCGTGCGCACCGGCACCGACGGATTGACCACGATCGAAGTCGAGCTGTAGGCGAAGACCGTGACGGCGGAAAAATCCTTGACCGGATCATAGGGCGGATTGGCCATGACCGGCGTGACCAGGACGTGGGTGGTGGTGCTGCCGAGCAGAATGCTGTAGCCGTCGGGCGGTGAATGCGCGACATCGTTGGCCCCGATCGAACCGGCGCCGCCGCCGCGGTTGTCGATGACGATGGCGCCGAATTGCGGCTTGACCCGCTCCGCCCACACGCGGCCGATGACGTCGTGTACGCCGGCCGGAACCGACGGGATGACGAGCCGCACCGGGCGGAGGGGATAACGGTCTTGGGCCGCCGCCGACGTCGATGCGCTCATCGCTGCCGCGAGCAATCCGATGACCAGCATGTCCGATCGCTTCACGGCGTTCCTCGTCTTATTGTTGGTGTTGCCTCGCGCCCGCGGCGCGGATGTTAGTGAATGTGGCGGGCGGTGCCAATAATCTGATGCCGGCGGCGCAGTGGTGGCGAGACGAACGCGAGTGGCTCAGCGACGCGGCCAATTATTCCGATCCCGCGATCCCGGCTTGCTGCACGACCTTGCCCCAGCGCACGGTCTCCGACTTGACGAAATCTTGCAGCCCTTCGACCGACCGGTTTTCAAAGGGAAGCATGCCGAGTCTGAGAATCTCGGTCTCGATTTCCGGCAGCGCTAGAATATCGAGGAGCTCGGCATGGAGCTTTGCGACGATGTCGCGCGGCGTCTTGCCCGGCGCGACCAGCATGTGCCAGCCCGGCAATGCCCCGAACTCGGGTAGACCGGCCTCGGCGATCGGCGGAATGTCCGGGAACGCCGGGACGCGGGTCCTGGTGGTGACGCCGAGGGGACGAACCTTGCCGGCCTGCAACATTCCGACGGCGGGCGGAATATCGCAGAACATCAGCGGAATGTGCCCGGCAACGACGTCGTTTAAGGCGGGCGCGCTGCCTTTGTAGGGAACGTGCGTCATCGCGATGCCCGCGGTGCTCATCAAGAGTTCGGCGTAGAGATGATGCGGCACGCCCGGCCCGACCGATGCGAACGAGAGCTGCCCGGGCCGCGCCTTTGCGTATGCGATCAGCTCCAGCAGCGAATGGACGGGAAGCGACGGATTGACGATCAATACGAACGGCACTCGAGCGAGGCCGGCGAGCGGAATGAAATCGGTGGTCGGGTCGTAGGGAAGCTTTTTGTAGAGCGTGACATTGACCGCCATCGTCGAGCTCGGCGCCATGAGCAACACGTATCCGTCGGGAGCGGCTTTGGCGACAGCGTTCGCGGCGATGATGGTGCCCGCGCCGGGCCGATTCTCGACCACGAAGGACTTGCCGAGCCGCTGCTCGAGCTTCTGGGCGAGCATGCGGGCGATGATGTTGGTGCTTCCGCCCGGGGTGAAGGGCACAATGATGGTGACGGCGCGCGCCGGGTAGTCTTGTGCCCACGCCAGCGGTGAAGCGAAAAGTCCCGCAACAGCGGCCGCGGTCAGACGCAAGAATCGACGCCGGCGGAACTCCATGGCGTTTCCCGTTCTAAGCACCGGCACGACGCCCAAGCGTGGGCGCTGGAGTTGGGTGCCGATGGCACCGAGAGTGCTGCTTCTGGAACGCGTTTGCGCCTGCCGACGGCACTTGCGCCGCCCGCTGCAACGAAGGGGACCTCGGCCTGTCCCGCTTGAAAGGGCGGCTCGCGGACAAGTTACACCAATCGGATGGGTATGCGCAGGGGCCGGAGCGCTGATTTTTCGGCTCGTCGCGCAACCATCGCCGGCTTTTGGCGGCGACCCCTGCTTGCTAGACTTGGAGCAGCGATGAAGGCCGGCTGCTCGATCGCAGCGGGCCAAGGAATCACCAAGGAACCGATCAAGGAATCGATGTCCGATACACGATCCGAGTTGACCGTGTCGCTCTGGCGCGGCACGCAACAGGGGCGATACGAGACTTACAAGGTCCCCTGGCGCGAAAACCAAACCGTGCTTGATGTCGTGACGTTCGTTCAACGCCATCTCGACCCGACGCTGTCGTACCGCTTTGCCTGCCGCGTCGGCATGTGCGGCTCCTGTGCCATGACGGTGAACGGCGCCCCGCGCTGGACCTGCCGCACGCACGTGTCGAGCGTGGCCAAGGGCGGCCGCCTCGAGATCGGACCGCTCGAGAATCTGCCCGTCATCAAGGATTTGGCCGCCGACATGCGTCCCTTCTTCGACAAGTGGCAGCGGGCGAAGGGCGAGTTCGTGCCGTCGCGGACGCGCAACGACGATATCGAACACATCAGGTCGGACAGCGCGGCGCGCATCGCCGCCGACGCCGCCATCGAATGCATCAATTGCGGGATATGCTATGCCGCCTGCGATACCGTGCGCTGGAATTCCGATTATCTCGGGCCGGCGGCGCTCAATCGTGCGTGGACGCTCGTGAACGACGTCCGCGACGGGGCAAACACCGCGCGTTTGCAGGCGGTCGCAGCCTCCGGCGGCTGCCACGCCTGCCACTCGCACCAGTCCTGCCAAGAGTTCTGTCCGCAGCGCCTCAATCCGACCGCGTCGATCGCGGGTCTCAAGCGCCGCACCATGTGGGCTCATCTCAAGGGCGAGATATGAACGTTCGCCTCTACGTCTGGCAGCGGCTGACCGCTGCGCTCATGGTGCCGCTGGTGCTGGTGCATGTCGTCGTCATCTTCTATGCGACCCGCAAAGGGATGGCCGCCGCCGATATTCTCGCGCGCACGCGCGGCAGCATCGCATGGGCCTCGTTTTACGGCGTCTTCGTCGTTGCCGTGGCCATCCATGCGGCGATCGGCGTGCGCAACGTGCTGACCGAATGGTCGCCGCTCGAGGATCGCAGCGCCAGCATATTTGCCGCCGCTTTCGGATTGCTGCTGCTGCTCCTCGGCGCGCGCGCGGTCGCCGCGGTGGTGCTGCCATGACGGCGCGGCGATTGACCCATCGCCTGAGCGTGCTTTGGATCGCGGCGCTGCTGCACCGGCTTTCCGGCCTGGCGCTTGCTATTTTCCTGCCGCTGCATTTCTTGACGCTCGGTCTCGCCATTCACGGCGAAGCGCCGCTCGAAAGCTTCTTGCGCTGGAGCGATCAGCCGCTGGTCAAGCTCGCCGAGAGCGGTCTCGTCTTCCTCCTCTTGGTGCACATGTTGGGAGGAGTGCGCCTGCTGGTGATCGAGAATCTCGATTGGCGCGACGAACAGAAAGAGCTTGCGACGATCGCGGCCGGACTGTCGGCCGTCATCGCGTTCATCCTGCTGGCGCGCCTGTTCTGAGGATCCCATGACCCTCGAACGCCTCAAGACCGACATTTTGATTCTCGGCTCCGGCGGCGCCGGTCTGTTCGCGGCACTGCATGCGCACAAGGCCAATCCCGATCTCGACGTCACCGTCGTCAGCAAGGGCTTGCTCGGGAAATGCGGCTGCACGCGCATGGTGCAGGGCGGCTACAACGTGGCGCTCAACCCGGGCGACTCGGTCGAGCGCCATTTCATGGACACGATCGAGGGCGGCAAATGGCTGTCGCATCAGGAGTTGGCCTGGACGCTGGTGAGCACTGCAATCGAGCGCGTGCGCGAGCTCGAGAACGAGATCGGCTGCTTCTTCGATCGCAATCCGGACGGCACCCTGCACGGCAAAGCCTTCGCCGGCCAGAGCTTCGACCGCACGGTGCACAAGGGGGATCTCACCGGCATCGAGATCATCAATCGGCTGATGGAGCAGGTCTGGGCGCGACCGATCCACCGCCTGGAAGAGCACCGCGCCGTGGCACTGATCCCCGCAAAGGATGGCGCGCTCGCCGGCGTGCTGCTCATCGATATCCGCACCGGCGCGTTCCGTTTCGTTGCGGCGCAGGCGGTGCTGCTGGCGACCGGCGGCGGACCCACCATGTATCGCTACCACACCCCGTCGGGCGACAAGAGTATGGACGGGCTGGCGATGGCGTTGCGCGCGGGACTTGCATTGCGCGACATGGAGATGGTCCAGTTCCATCCGACCGGGCTGCTCGCCGGAGCGGACACGCGCATGACCGGGACGGTGCTCGAGGAAGGGCTGCGCGGCGCCGGCGGCCATCTCCTCAACGGCGCGATGCATCGCTTCATGGGCGACTATGACGCAAACCTCGAGCGCGCCACCCGCGACGTCGTCAGTCGCGCCATCTACGCGGAGATGAAGGCCGGGCGCACCAGCCCGCACGGCGGCGTCTACATCAAGATGAGCCATCTCGGGCCGGCCAAGGTAGCGAAGGAGTTCAAGGGCATGGTGGATCGCTGCCGCGACTGCGGCTTCGATCTCGCCGGCGGCCTCGTCGAGGTGGTGCCCACCGCGCACTACTTCATGGGCGGCGTCATCTGTCGGGTGGATACCGCGACCGATTGGCCGGGGCTGTTCGTCGCCGGCGAGGACGCGAGCGGCATGCACGGCGCCAACCGGCTGGGTGGCAACGGCGTCGCCAATTCGACGGTGTTCGGCGGCATCGCCGGCGACGTGATGCCGCGGTGGGTCGCCGCCAATCCGGGCCACCGCGCGCCGGACGAGCACGTGCTGGAGGCGGAACTTGAGCGCGCGCTCCACCCGTTCACGCGCAAAGGCGGCAATTTGAACGATCTGCGCGAACGGCTGCTCGATACCATGTGGGACGAGGTCGGGGTCGTGCGCGACCGGGGAAGCCTCGATCGCGGCATCGCGGCGCTCGACGCCATCGAGGCCGAGCTGTTGGCGACGGGCCTTGCGGATGACGGCCGCGCCTTCAATATGACCTGGCATGATTGGCTCAACCTGCGCTCGCTCACCGAGGTCAGCCGGGTGATTGCGCTCGCGGCCCACAAGCGCGAGAATTCGCGCGGCGCGCACTTCCGCTCCGATTTTCCGGAGCCGGGCGACTTGCCGAGTTCGCGCTTCACGGTCGCGCGGCAAACGGCCGGTGGTCTCGAAATCACCGACGAGCCGGTTCGCTTCACCCACGTGAAGCCGGGCGAGCCCCCCACCCTTACCCTCCCCCGCGAGCGGGGGAGGGACGGGAGGGGGATAGCGGCCGAGTAAAGCGAGGCCACCATGATTACCATATCGAGCGTTCAGCGCACCGCCGAGGAGCTGATGGC
>JBKOXY010000312.1:0-2470 GCA_046725125.1 Pseudomonadota bacterium
GGCGAGCACTCCGCCGTCCCCGGCACCCAGCGCGGCGGCGAAGGCGCCGAATAACCTCTACTTTCCGTCAGCGAAATCGATCCCGCCGGTCAATATCATGACCGCGGAACCACCGCCGGCGCAACGGCAGCCCCAAGACACAACGGGCGCGGCGCAGCCGCGTCCGCCGGCGAGCGCCGCACCCGCGCGTTCGGCGCCGACGCCGCTTGCTCCCGCGCAATAACCGCGCCCATCTTCTGAGGATAAGCTCCCGCGCGCGCGTGGCAACGCAGGCCCGGCGCGCTATGATTTCGTCACCCTTGGTTCGGCAATATCCACCGTGGCCCTTCATCTCATCAAGCTTTGCGTCGGCTGTGACTCGGTCAAGGATCTCGAGGATTGGATCCGCGAGAAGCTCAAGCAGCGCAGGAAGCGCGGGCTCTCGCTCGAGCACATGCACAGGACCCGCATGGCGCCCAAGCGCTCCGACGAGTTGCGCGACGGCGGCTCGCTCTACTGGGTGATCCGTGGCGAGATCATGTGCCGGCAGCGGCTCGTCGACGTGCGGCCATTCGTCGACAAGGAAGGAATCGGCCGCTGCCATCTGGTGCTTGAGCCCAAGCTCATCCTGGTCGAGCCGCGGCCGTGGCGGGCGTTCCAGGGCTGGCGCTATCTCGCGGCCAAAGACGCCCCGCGCGACCTCGACCGCGCCGCGCCAGGTGCCAAGAATATGCCGGAGGCGCTGCGTCGCGAGCTGAGCGAGCTCGGCCTCTTGTGATCGCGCGTTGCCGCCGCCAAGGCGTCGTCGATCATCGCACCGTGTGCTAGAAATCAAGCCGAAAACCAGCGTCACCAGGCGGGAGGAACGACATGCGATCCAAACAATTCACGATTGCGCTGACTGCGGCCGCGATGGTCGCGCTGACGGCGGGCACGGCGGCGGCGCAAGAGACGGTCAAGATCGGCATGAGCTTTGCCATGACCGGCGCCGGTTTTGCTGCCGCGGGTCGGCAGGCTTCGGCCGGCGCACGACTCTACGTCCAGCACCACGGCAACATGGTCGCCGGCAAGAAGATCGAAATGATCCTGCGCGATGACGCTGGCGTGGCCGACAATGCGCGGCGGCTCGTGCAGGAGATGATCGTCAACGACAAGGTGCACATCATCGGCGGCGGGATCACGCCGACCGCGCTTGCCTATGGTCAGCTCGTAACCCAGGCCAAGATCGCGACCGTCGTCATGATCTCGGGCGCCTCGGTGACCACCACCGCGTCGCCCTATTTCGTGCGCACCAGTTTCATTCTGGCGCAATCGTCCTGGATCATGGGCGAGTGGGCGGCCAAGAACGGCAGCAAGCGCGTCGTTACGCTGGTCAACGAGTGGGCGCCGGGCACCGAAGCGGAAACCGCGTTCAAGCAGCGCTTCACCGAGCTCGGCGGCCAGATCGTCGAATCGATCCGCATCCCGCTGGCCAATCCGGACTTTGCGCCGTTCCTGCAGCGCATCCGCGACATCAACCCCGATACCGCTTTCATCTACTTCCCCGGCACGCAGGCCGGCATCTTCGCCAAGCA
Source organism: Pseudomonadota bacterium (assembly GCA_046725125.1). Classification (GTDB taxonomy): domain Bacteria; phylum Pseudomonadota; class Alphaproteobacteria; order Rhizobiales; family Xanthobacteraceae; genus VAZQ01. The sequence goes on from JBKOXY010000312.1 coordinate 1,554, forward strand.
GTTCGCCGAGCGCGGCCTTGCCAATTCCGGGATCAGGATCATCGGCCCCGGCGATCTCACCGACGACGACGAGCTCAACAATATGGGCGATCAGATGCTGGGGATGGTGACCGCGCATGATTATTCCGCGTCGCACGACTCCGCGCTGAACAAGAAATATGTCGAGGACTTCAAGAAGGCGAACAACTTCCGTCCGAATTTCGTATCGGTCGGCGGCTATGACGGCATGCACCTCATCTACGAGGCGCTGAAGAAAACCGGCGGCAAGACCGACGGCGACAGCCTCATCGCCGCCATGAAGGGCATGCGATGGGAAAGCCCGCGCGGGATGATGTCGATCGATCCGGAGACCCGTGACATCGTGCAACCCATCTACATTCGCAAGGTCGAGAAGATCAACGGCGAGCTGTGGAACACGGAATTCGCCAAGTTCGATGACGTCAAGGACCCACTGAAGGCGAAGAAATAGCGCGCCGCACGCGAACGCGATATCGGGGGGGCGCGCTATCGCAGCTCGCACCGCGATTGCTCACACGGAGATATTGTCGATGAGCCGCGTCTTGCCGATGCGCGCGGCCACGAGCAGCCGGATCGGGCCGTCCTCGACCGAGGCCACGGGCGCGAGCGTATCGGCGTGGCGGGCTTCGAGATAGTCGAGCACAAAGCCGGCGCGCTCGATGGCGGCGGCGCCCTCATCGAGCACACGGGCGGCGAGTTCTCCGCGCGCAATCTTGGCCGCGCAATCCTTGAGCACGCGCTGAAGCGTGGGTGCGGCCGCGCGCTCGCTCGCCGACAGATAGCTGTTGCGCGAGGACAAAGCGAGGCCGTCCTGCTCGCGCACGGTCGCAACCGCGACGATCTTCACCGGCAAATCGAGGTCTTTCGCCAGCCGCGTCACCACCTTGAGCTGCTGGTAG
>JBKOXY010000386.1:0-3001 GCA_046725125.1 Pseudomonadota bacterium
TCGCGTTGCGCAGTGCGCCTGCACGATGCGTGGGATCGCGACAGACCAGCTCGGTTTGCCCGCCGATCAAAATAGTGAACGGCCCACATAGATGTAAGCCCGCCTGAAGCGTCGCCCGAGGCCCTTATACCGGGCGGAATGAACCACTCGACCGGTCACCATCGTCCGCCGGGGGCCCTCATTTCGGGAATCATATACTTGAGAAATACACAAACTATCGGTTCGTTAAAACCGCCTCTCCCTCGTCTTGGAGGAGCGGTCGCCACCGGAAGGTGTAGCTTGCCGGAGCGGTTCCCTTAGCATCAGACAATCTGGTCCTGGTCAATATCCAAGTCTCCCCAGTGCATTTGTTGACCTTCAAAAGTGAGTTAGGTGAGACTCCTTGTGCTGGAGAAAGAAGCTCCCAACAGACCGCCAGCGGCTTGCTGTCCTGCGCGAGCGCATGCCCCGCCGCCGGCACGCTTGGCAAGATTATTGCGATGGCAATGACCTTCATCGCTTCCTCCCTGATTTAATGCGCGGCTCCGGAGGCATCTTCGCTAGTCCGCCCGAGCAATTTGTCGGACGGGCCGCCACGCCAGAAGGCTGCCTCTGCCGAAACCAGGCCGCTCACTACGAAGGCGTTCATTACACAGCAGGCCAGCATAGTGCCGGCTTGCTAGAGGTCCGAAAACAGATCGCGGTAGCTGGCTTGGGCAAGCATGCGGAATTTCGCCTTCGTGCCTTCGGGTACGCGCCAGTAGTGGACATCGGTTAGGTCGGCGAGCCCCTTTTTCAGAGCATTTCTCGCAAACTGCCCTTTCTCAACGGATTGGTCATTTGCGACCTCTAATAGTCTTCTGACCGCCACTCGGAGCGCGGCCAACTCGGCGATCGTTTCGTCGCCATTAAGTTCCATCGATACCTCCATGGATTTCGACTTGCGTCCAAGGCTGACTCACGATGAGACCGTCCATCAGTTTCAGGAGCGATGCATGACCAAGATCACCTATGAGATCGTCGAACACGACGGCGGGTGGGCCAACCGGGTCGATGGGGTTTTCCCCGAGACCTTCCCGTCCCACGACATGGCCCGTCGAGCAGCGGAGCGCGCAGCGAAGGAACAAGTCGTCCCGGGAGACACGACAGGCATTTCGTACGAGGACAAGGATGGCCATTGGCACGACGAAGTATCGGCAGGCGATGATCGACCCGAGACCGACGTCGAGGGCTGAGGGAAGCCTTAGGCGAAGGTCTGCGCCCGCCCCCACTCCTTCGTTCGCTGTGGTGTCTCTGTATCCGCCGGTCGCGCCAGCGTTGTTGATCAACAGTGTGACGTCCGGAACAGCCTTGCCACGACTGCGATCCGCGCGCGAGCCGCGAGTCCGTCTCGAGCTTCGCTGAAAGAAAAATGACGTCGCGAGCTGTGACATAGATTTAGCGTCGGGCGCGGGCCGGCTCCCTAAGCGTGGAAACACTCAATGTTAAAACTCAAAGATACTCTCGACCAAAATGGGCGCACGGACTGAACGATGGCCCGCAGCTGAGGCCAAAAGGGGCGCCTCAAATCGTCTGATTGTATTCGCCCACGTCCCTGTGCGTGCGGATGACGGCGTCCACCGCCTTGAACATGTCGCGCATGCGCGCCTCGGAGACCGGGCTCTCGACCACGACCACTAGTTCCGGCTCGTTTGATGACGCACGCACGAGGGCCCAAGTGCCGTCCCCTACCGTCACGCGCACGCCATTAACAGTGACGAGTTCGCGGATGTTCTGGCCGGCGACTTTCTCACCTTTCTGTTTGGCCTGCTCAAAGTGCGCCACGATCTCGTCGACGATGCTGTATTTCGTCTCGTCGGCGCAGTACGGCGACATCGTGGGCGAGCCCCATGTTTTCGGCAATGCGTTCTTCAGATCGGCCATGCTCTTTCCCGGATTGCGGTCGAGCATGTCGCAGACGGCGAGCGCGAAGATAAGGCCGTCGTCATAGCCGCGGCCGATCGGCTTGTTGAAGAAGAAGTGGCCGGATTTCTCGAAGCCCGCGAGCGCGCCGATCTCGTTCACCCGGCGTTTCATGTAGGAGTGGCCGGTCTTCCAGTAGTCGACCTTGGCGTCATTCCTGATGAGCACCGGATCGGTCATGAACAGGCCGGTCGACTTCACGTCGGTGACGAAAGTCGCGCCGCGCCGCTGCGCCGACATATCTCGCGCGAGCATCACGCCGACCTTGTCGGCGAAGATCTCCTCGCCCTCGTTGTCGACCACGCCGCAGCGGTCGCCGTCGCCGTCGAATCCGAGCCCCACATCCGCCTTCACGCACAGCACCTCGTCGCGCATGGCATGCAGCATTTTCATGTCTTCGGTGTTGGGATTGTATTTCGGAAAGGTGTGGTCGAGCTCGCAGTCGAGCCGGACGACCTCACAGCCGACCGCCTCCAGTACCTGCGGTGCGAACGCGCCCGCCGTGCCGTTGCCGCAAGCACAGGCGGCTTTGAGCTTTCGCCTGAGCTTCGGACGCTTGGTGAGGTCGGCGATGTAGCGTGCGGGAAAATTCTCCACGAAGACATAAGAGCCGCCTCCCCTCAGGTCGAACCTGGCGTTGAGGACGATCTCCTTCAGCCGCGTCATCTCTTCCGGCCCGAAGGTGAGCGGGCGGTTGGCGCCCATCTTCACGCCGGTCCAGCCATTGTCGTTGTGTGAGGCGGTCACCATAGCGACGCACGGCACGTCGAGCTCGAACTGCGCGAAATAGGCCATCGGCGTGACCGCAAGCCCGATATCGTGCACCTTGCAGCCAGCCGCCAGCAGTCCCGAAATGAGCGAGGTCTTCACCGACGCCGAGTAGCCTCGGAAGTCGTGGCCGGTGACGATCTCGGGCCGGACGCCCAGCTCGCGGATCAGCGTGCCGAGCCCCATGCCGAGCGCCTGCACGCCCATCAGGTTGATCTCCTTGCCGAGCAGCCAGCGCGCGTCGTACTCGCGGAAGCCGGTCGGCTTCACCAGCGGCTCGGACTCGTAGGCG
>JBKOXY010000045.1:0-3972 GCA_046725125.1 Pseudomonadota bacterium
CAGCGTGTCGTCGTCGAAAAAGAATTCCTTCACTTGCGGAAAGGCCTTCTGCGCCCAGGCGAGCTCCTCGATCACATGGCCGACGCTGCGGGTCCGGTAGCGATGGCCGCCGATCGTCTGCGGCCATAAGCAGAAGGTGCAACGCGATTTGCATCCGCGCCCGGTGTAGAACGACATGTAGGGGTGTTTCAGATAGCCGCTGAAATAACTTTCGATGATCAGGTCGCGCTTATAAACCGGCGTGACGAAGGGCAGTTCGTCCATGTTCTCGAGGACGGCGCGGTCCTCGTTGTGCACGATGATGCCGTCGGCGTTGCGCCAGGAGAGCCCGGCGATGCGGCCGAAGTCGCGCCCCTCCGCCACGTCCTTGATGGTGAAATCGAACTCGTTGCGTGCGACGAAATCGATCGCCGGCGACGCCTCGAGGCTCGCCTCCGGCTCGACCGCGACCTTTGCCCCGATCATGCCGATCTTCAAGCTCGGTTTGAGCGCCTTGAGCGCCTCGGCCGTTCGGACATCGACGACGAAAGACGGGGTCGAGGTATGCAGCACCACGAGGTCGCGGTTCGCGGCCTCGGGCGCGACGTCCTCGAATTTGAGCCGGTGGGGCGGGGCGTCGATAAGCTTCGAGCCGTCAACGAGCGCGGCGGGCTGGGCGAGCCAGGTCGGGTACCAGAACGACTGGATCTCGCGGCGCATCTGATAACGCGCGCCGGCGCCCCCGTCGAAGCCGTCGAAGGATGGCGCTTGCAGAAACAGCGTCCGCATCATCGTTAATGTGCCCCCCGATCAGCCACCCATGCCCCGCCCGCGACCATGCGGAAGCGGCGGCCTTTCCAGCTTACCTGCCAGCTCAGAAAGCTGAAAACGAAAACGGCGAACGACAATAGGTCACACGCGGGCACAAGCCAATACGCTTGCGGGGGAAGGGCGTAGCCTCGCTCGACCTCCCGCAAAAGCGCCATCCGGCACGCGATCGACGCCATCGCGATGCCGATCGCCGGCAGCAGGGCCGTCGAGCCGGCGCCGACGAGGGCTGCGATCAGCGCCCATGGGAAGGGGTGGCTGACGATCGTACCCGCGTAACCGGCGGGATCGATGCTCCTGATCGTGCGCGCCCATCGCAGCTGGTGCCGCCACAATTCGCGCAGCGACGTCTGCGTGCAGACATGGGCGACGGCGAAGGGTGGTATCGAAATCTTGTAGCCGCGGGCGCGCAATGCCTCGCCGATCGCGTAATCGTCCGCGAGGCAATCGGCAAAGGCCTTAAAGCCGCCGATCTCCGCCAGCGTCGCGCGCTTGAGCGCCAGCGTCGAGCCGAAGCAAGGACGCGCTAGGCCGAGGGCGAGGCCGACCACCACGCTCGGCAGAAATTGCGCGTTGATGACGAGCGCGCACAGTCGCGCCCAGATGCCGGTGACGGCAACGCCGTAGTAGAGGCAGGTCACGGCGCCGATGCCGGGCTGTGCCAACGCCGCAATGACGCGGCAAAGATAGTCGGGGTCAACCCGCATGTCGCTGTCGGCGAGGACGACGCCGTCATGGCGGATGCGCGGCGTCATGTTGACGAGGTTGGAGACCTTCCGATTCAATCCGTGCGCCTTGGGTTCGATGACGAGATCGATATCGCGGTCGGCCTGCGTCGCGCGAAGGCGCTCGACGACGGCAATGGCGTCGTCGTCGCTGTCCTGCACGCCGCAGACGATTTGCATGGGGCCGGGATAGTTCTGGACGCAGAACGAGGTGAGGTTGTCGAAAAGTCCCGGCTCATCGCCATGAAGCGGCTTGAGAACGGTGACGCCAGGCGCGGGCGCGGGGCATACCGACGCACGATTGCGCGCAAGGCGGCCGACGAGGATCGCGGCCGTGACCAGGTACCCGCAGCCGACCAAGGCGACGACCGACGCCGCGACAGACGACCAGAACAAGATCATGGCTCGGCTCAGTGGCTTTACGAACGGGGATTGACGGGCTCGCGTGCCGGTTGCCTGCGGTAGCTCGGCAGCAAGCGTCCCCATTCCAGCATCTGCCAACCCAAAAGGCCAGGCACTCCGAGCACGACATCGGCGGCGCGCTTGACGAGCGACAGCGCAATCGCCTGTTCCGGTGGAATTCCGAATGCCGCGCACAACACGACGAGCGCGCCTTCCTGCGCCCCGAGTGCGCCGGGGATGGCAAATGCCGCTCCGCGAACCGCATGCAGCAGACTTTCGATGACGAGCGCTTCGCCGATGCTCACGGGGTGCCCCATGAACGCGAACACGATCGATACTTCCGCGACGCCGACCACCCAGCCGGCCATATGCACGACGCTGCTGGCGATGAAGCTGGAACGCGCCGCGTAGATCATGGTCAGGTTCTGATAAACGGCATCGATGGTACCGAGCACGCGCCATTCCCGGTCGCCGGCCAGACGATTCACGATCGATTGAAGGACACGTTGCCCGCCACGCCGTTGCGCGAGATAGAACCCAGCGAGCAAGAGCGCCGCCACCGCAAGCCCGATCGCGGCGCTTCGCGCCAACGCATGATCCGCTCCCAGTGCCATGAGCGTCAGAAGGCCGAGCGCCGCGAACAGAAACTGTGCAGCAGCCTGGATGAGGATGTCGACGATGACGCTCGCGGCGGCGAGCGCGCCTGGGACGGCGTAACCCGTCAGCAGTCGCGCGCCGACCACGTCGCCGCCGACCTGCGCCACAGGCAACAGGACGTTGACCGCCTCCCGAACGAACCTCACGAGCAGGCATGCGCCAAACTGCGGGCGCACCTTTGAGGGAAAGAGCAGCCACCAGCCCGCCCCCGCCACGGAAACCGTGACGGCGCGCACCATCACGACGAGCAGAATTCCCCAACCGACGCTTGCAATCGCGTGGCCAACCGCGTCGAGGCCGGACCAGATGGTGAGGACGACGAGCGCGGCGATCCCGCCCAGCCAGGCGACCACACCGGCTTGCTTGACCATTCCCCCCTCCGATCCCCACCGCTCTCGCCGCAACCCGCTGTCTGCCTCCGTACTGAGGCATGGGAAAGGCAGTGCGACCTGGCCGCTATCCGCAGTCGCGGGCTACCACGGCGTTTTGATGTCGAAAGAGTGCGTTGCCCCAAACCCGATCGTCACTTGGTCGGGGGAACCCTTCTGCGTCACCAGCGGCGAGCCAGCGGGTTCGCCACTGAGCCTTTCGTATTCTACAAAGGCGTGCGTCGCCCACTGCGGCGTCCATAGGTAGCGCGCCTGCGCGCCTACGCCATACGAGCGAATCCCGCCCTTGGTGTCGTATATTGGCAGGCCCGAAGCCAACGACTGGGCCGGGGTGATGTTGAAATACGGAGCGACCGCGGGCGTGGTTGCCAGCGTGAGCCGCGGACCAGCCGACAAGGTCCATTGCGGGCTCACCGGAACGACCGCGTCCGTCATGATATCGGCGACGATCCCGTGGTGGCCATTGAAGCCCTGCCGCACCTCGGTGCGCGTGCGCAGCCAAGGAACCCACCAATACTGTGCAAAGATGCCCACCTCGGCCGCCCAGGGAACGTTGCCGAGGCTGCGCACCGCCGGGGAGTCGGCCTTGTCACGCTGCGACCACACGAATTGGCCGACCGGACCGATTTGGTAATTGCCTCCGTCGATCAGTGCGACGTCCAAGCCGTCGCGCGGACCGCGGAAGGGTTCGGGCGTGCCGTAGCGGCGCACGGCGAAGATTGGGTAGGGGCGCAGGCGTTCGCGGCTCGAGCCTTGAAACAGCGGCTCGAGCCTGCCCTCCGCCCCAAGCGTAACGGTCCAATCATACACCGGGGGCGGCGGCACATAGGCGCGCGCATCGCCCTCGCCTTCGGACGCCATCATGGGAGGAGCCAACAGCGCAGCCAAAAAAACGGCGATCGCGGCGCGCCGACCCCTCATCTGCCCACACTCATTGAAATTGCTTGTATTTTTGGCTTTTGCTGGCCTTTGCCCATATCCCCCTCATAATC
>JBKOXY010000036.1:0-2173 GCA_046725125.1 Pseudomonadota bacterium
AAATTCACCACGCGCATGATGCCGAAAATCAGCGTCAGCCCGATGCCGAGCAGGGCGTAGGTTCCGCCGAGCATGACGGCATTGAGGAGATGCTGGAGGAATTGGTCCACGTGCCCCTCACGGGTCTGGACGCAGCCGGCGCTCGCGGTTTGCGGCGCGCCGGACGCGAGCCTCCGGGGCGGCCCCGGAGGCTCGTGACGACGTCAGGCGTTCGGAAGGACGACCTTGCCGTTCTCGATCTTGATGAGATAGATGCCGGGATTGCTCTGGCCGCTTTCCTGACCCGCGGGGCCGGCTTTTTCGAATTTGATCTTTCCGTTCATGCCGGGCAGCTCGACCTGCCAGAACGCCGCGCGGATCGCCTCGGGATCGGCCTTGCCCGCCTTGGTGATTGCGGCCGCGATGGTGCGGATGCCGTCATAGCCGCGGAAGCTCTCGGTCAAACCTGCGAACGGATAGCCGCGCTTCTTCCATTCGTCGATGAAGGCCTTGGCCATAGCGGGATCGGCCGAGACATTGGGGTTCCACGGCGTGAAGAAGGTGATGTGGGTGGTATCGTTTGCCGCCGCACCCGCCTGCTCGATCAACTGATCGGGGTTCTGCGAGCCGCCGGTGGTGATGATGCGCTTCTTCAAGCCCAGCGCCGCCGCCTGCTTGAAGATCAGCGTGAGCTGCTCGACCGCCGTGGTGATGATGAGCGTGTCGGCATCGGAGGCCTTGATCTTGGCGAGCTGTGCGCTCATGTCCTGAGCCGGCGGGTCCATCGTCTCGACCAGGCCCACCTTGATATTGTGTTCCTTGAACATCTTGCCGAAGTCTTCCGCGGCACCGCGGCCCCAATCGTTATTCACGACGAGGAAATCCGCCTTTCCGATCTTGAGCCGATCGACGATCTTGGCGAACGCGGTCGCCTCGACCGCCGATGGCGGCGAGATGCGGAAGATGTACGGGTTTCCCGAGGTGGTGATCTTGCCGGCCGAGGAGGTCTCGACCAGCATCGGCACTTTGTATTCCATCAGCTTCGGCATGATTGCGAGCGTGAAGCCCGAGCCCCACGCGCCCATCATCACCGGGACCTTGTCGCGCACGATCAGCTTCTCGGCGACCGCGGCCGCCTCGGTCGGGTTGCTCTTGTTGTCCTCGATCACGAGCTCCAGTTTCTTGCCGAGAACCCCGCCCTTGGCATTGATCTCGTCCGCTGCGATCTTCGCGCCGTTGGCGACGTAATTTCCGGACGCCGCGAACGCGCCGGTCAGCGGCTGAATGACGCCGACCTTGATGCTCTCCTGCGCGGCTGCCGCTGTCACGCCGGCGGCAAGGACGATTGCCGCGAGCGTCGTCTTGCTTAGGTATTGCCTCATGTTTGTCCCTCCGTTGTGCGAGCGGCGCCAGCCGATCCTCGCGTGGCTACCAGATCTGTTCAGGGAGTAAGCAGCACATCGTATGCGAAGCGGGTTGAGCCCCTTGGCACGCGTGCGGCCCAGGCCGGGCCCGTCAGTGGCTTTCGTGTCGGATGATAACATGAGGAGCGAATGAGCGGGCAAGCCGAAATTGACCCCGCGCTACGCGGCAAATTGCATAGTTTCGCGCCAGCCGAGAGCTGCGCCGTGGGCTTGGTTTTTCGCGCCGTCATCATGTGCCGCGCAACGCTACTCACTTCGCCTTGAGGCGGGGAATGATCTCGCGCGCAATGATCTCGATCTGCTCCATCTCGTATTTGTAAGGAACGAAGATGATCTTCTGCGTTCCGACCGCCAGGTGCGCCTTGAGCTGCTCGACGCACTCCTCGGCCGTTCCCATGATGGCGCTATCCTTGGTCGATTCGCTCCAAGCGGCAAAATCCCATTCCTTGCTGAGCCATTCCATCATTCGGCTCTCGACGGCTTGGCGGGACTTGCCGATGAAGATCGGCAGCTGCGCGGCGTTGAGCAGCTTGTCCGGGTCCTTTCCGCCTTCCTTTGCGAAGCCGCGGATCTTGCTCCATGACTTGGCGAAGCTTTCGGGGCGATAGAAATAGGTCAGCCAGCCGTCGCCGCTGACGGCTGCGCGCTTGAGGACGCGATCGACATATCCGCCGATCAGGATCGGCGGATATGGTTTCTGCACCGGCTTGGGATACATGACGCCGGCCGGGATGTCGTAGCGCGAGAACTTGCCGCTGACCGTGTGCTCG
>JBKOXY010000134.1:0-3072 GCA_046725125.1 Pseudomonadota bacterium
ACCAACGCCTACCGCGACGCCTGGTTCGTGGGCTTCACCGGCAACATGATCTGCGGCGTCTGGTTCGGCAATGACGACTACACGGTCATGCACCAGATGACCGGTGGCTCGCTTCCGGCAATGACTTGGCATGAGATCATGGCCTACGCCCACCAAGGGATCGAGCTCAAACCCATCCCGGGCCTCGGCCCGCAAGCGCCGTCGGCCCGCCCGGTCGTGGCCGAGAACAAGAAGGATAAGGAGTCCGACGCACCGGCCAGCCGCCCGAACTCGGTTCTCACCAAGCGCGGGGCCGACGCGCTGGTCCGCGTCGAGCGCCTGATGGACGATGCCACGCGCGCACTCGCGACCCGCAGCGAGCCGACCAAATCCTCGGACAACACGACAGCGCGACCTCAAGGGTCTGTCGCATCCGCGTCTGACCGACCGCCGGGTCAGACCCGCGGCGATTGAGGCCGGCGGGCGACTTTTGCTACACCCGTCGCTCTGACAGCCACCCTATCGGACCAAACGTGCGTTTGCTCTTCGGAACTGTGTTTGCGCTCGTGATCGCGGCAGCGATCGGGCTTGGCGCGACCTGGATCGCGTTGACGCGGGGCAGCGCCTATGGCGGCATTACCATCGGGGCGTGGACCGGATGGCCGAAGAACGGCACCTCCGGGATCGACCCCTATGCGCGCGCGATGGTCGCGCGCACCGGCGAACTGCCGGTCGGGTCGGGCGACGGGGTCGCATTCTATGCGAGCGCCGACGATGCCGGCCAACCGCTGGACGGCCGCTGCGACGTGCTGTTGAGCGGGACCACTCCGCAAGCCCGCTTTTGGACCATCACCTTGTACGACCCCGAAGGTCGACTCGTGGCCAATTCGGCGCAGCGACAAGGCTTCACCAGCCAGGAAATCATCCGCAACGCGGACGGCAGCTTCGACATCATGGTGGGCCCACGCGTGCGGCCGGGCAATTGGCTCCCAACCGGCGGCGTGGAGAAGTATCTCCTGGTTCTGCGGCTCTACGATACCCCGATCGGCATGGCGGCGCGCACCGGATCGGAGGCGCCGATGCCCACGATCAGCAAGAGGGCTTGCCTGTGATCCGGTTGGCGCTATGGCTCCTGGGCGCGCTTTTGCTTGCAGGGATCGTGCACCTGGCGACGGTCCTACTGCTCCCCCGCATGGCAACTCAGGATGCCTATGCGCGCGTATCCGCGATCGCTCCAGTCAACGCCGTCACTCCCGTTCCTAGTCCGACGCCGGAGAAGGCAGTCCTGCCGTTCATGGACCCGGCGTTCCAAGTATCCGTGTGCCGCTACGATCTGTCGCGCGGTCCGTTGAAATTCTCCGTGCCGATCAGTCAGGCGTATACGTCGGTATCGTTCTATACCCGCTCCGACATCGCCTACTACGCCATCAACGATCGGGCGGCCGGGCGGCGGGTGATCGAGCTTGATCTCATGACCGCGGCCCAGCGCGCGGAATTGCCGGAGAACGAAGAGATCACCGCTGCGGATCGATTGATCGTGGCCTCGCCCACGACCACCGGCCTGATCGTGATCAGGGCGCTCGCACCCGAAGCGGGATGGATTCCGGCGGTGCGAAGTGCGCTCGCGGCGGCGCAGTGCCGCCCGCAGTGAAGCGTGTAGCGCTCGCTAGCCTGCGGGCCTTACGAACGGCTCGCACGGCGGCGCCGACGGCGACGTGGAGTGCTCGCTTCGGGCTCGAGGTCCCCCGTCGGCGTCTCGGCGTATCGTTCGATTCGGATGACCGGAAGGATGATGACGGCCGCTGATTCGGACTTGTCCGCGATCGACCTTGGCCCCCGCGCGCTGCGCCGCGCTGCCTGAAAATTGATCACCGTACCCATGTCGTTGCCCCCCGTCCCCCTGACGGTTGGACGCCGCGACGCGGCTCCTGCGCGATTTGAGGCGCGCAAGGTTAACGGTCTGCTAACGCCGAGCCCCTAAGCTATTTCAAATTCAAAGTGTTGCAGCAAAGGCGCAGTGACCATAATGAAGGCTCTCGCGGCATTCGCTGGGCTCGAGGGCCTGTTCGATCTCGCTGAGGGGAATGGGGTCGACATGTGCGCGACCCTGTTGCGAGTACTCACCGATCTCTACCTGCAGCGGCCGATCCACACGCCGGAAGACGAACACTATTACACCGAACTGGCGTTGCGGCTCATCGATGCGACCGAAATTTCGGAACGGGCGGCGCTTGCCGCGCGGCTTGCATCCTACCCATCAGCTCCCAAGCCCGTGCTCGAGCGTTTGGCGCGCGATGTCATCGAAGTCGCCGGTCCGATCCTCGAGCATTCGCCGTGCCCGGCCGAGCTCAAGGCGGCCGCCCAGGCACGCGGTGGCGCTCATGCCGACACCGCCGCGACACGACCTGGCAGTGCTCCGCAAACCGCGCGAGCCGCTGGCCCTGTCAATGTCGCCGAGGCTCGCGAGCTGTCGGACCTCTTCTACGCGGCAAAAGCGCCCGAGCGCCGACTGATCCTGATCAATCTCGACTACGCACCGCTCATCTCATCGCGGCCTCTCCTCGCCATGCAACGCACCGATGTCTGGCGCCTGGAAGCGGCCGCGCTGGAGCACAATGCCGAGACGCTCATAGGAGAGCTCGAACGCATGCTCACCGTCTCGCGCCCTCAAGCGCGCCGGATCGTCAACGACGAGCTCGGCGAGCCGATCGTGGTTGCGGCCAAGGTCATGGGGCTACCGGCCGAGGTATTGCAGCGCCTGCTGCTGTTCTGGAGTTCCTGGGTCGGGCAGCCAGTCGATCGCATCTGTGAACTCGCCGATCTCTACGACGAGATCAGTACGGACGCGGCGCATCGGCTAATTGCCATCTGGCGCGAGGACAAGCGGGCCGAGGGCGAGCCGGTTCAGCACGAGCCGGTCGCCTGGCGGGCAGCGGCGGAAAATGCGCGGCGCACTTTGTCCGAGGTGTCGCGCCGTCCGGACCTTCAGCACGATGCACGCTCGCGCAGCGGCGAACGATCGGAGTGTGGCCAGCCCCGCGCGGCTCAGGCGACGATTTGATCGAGAAAATGACGCCCGGCGCGGTCCTCGAC